>JAUMBX010000199.1:0-7454 GCA_032119515.1 Steroidobacteraceae bacterium
GGCGGCAAGCCGATGGGCATCAAGCGGGCCTTGCGCTTTGCCATCGACGTCACCAGGGGCATGGCCGTGGCCCACAACGAGGGTATCGTGCATCGCGATCTCAAGCCGGCCAACGTCCTCATCAACGACGACGGGCTCCTGAAGATCGTCGACTTCGGGGTCGCCGCAGCGCACCAGGAAGGGGATACCCAGCTGACCAAGACCGGCTACGTCATCGGCTCTCCAAAGTACATGGCACCCGAGCAGATCCTCGGCAAGAAGGTGGACATCCGTGCCGACGTCTACTCGCTGGGGGTCATCCTGTACGAACTGCTGACCGGCTCCCCGCCCTACCACCGCGGCGACCACATGGCCGTCATGTACCAGCACGTGCAGGGGCGGGCCGCGCCCCCGGTGGAAGCCAACCCGGAACTCAGCCAGGGCGTGTCCGATGCGGTCATGAAGGCCATGGCGGTGGACAAGACCCGGCGCTACCAGACCATGGACGAGTTCAGGCTGGCACTGGAACAGTTCTTGTGATTCACTTCGGCTGATGCCGAGAATAGACGCATTCCTGAAGCTGGCCATGTCCCAGGGCTGTTCCGACCTGCACCTGTCGGTCGGCGTGCCACCCATGCTCAGGATGCACGGCGACCTGGTCCCCATCCGCTTCCGTGAACTCGGCGGGCCCGAGCTGGAAAGCTACGTCATGGAAATCCTCAGCAAGGCCCACGAGGAGACCTTCCGCAAGGGCTATGACGTGGATTTTTCCTATGTAACGGAAGACGGGGGCCGCTTCAGGGTCAACGTGTTCCGCAAGGACACGGGCGTTGGCGCGGTATTTCGGGCCATCCCGAGCGCCGTGCCCACCCTGGAAGAACTGAGTCTGCCCAAGCTGCTGGGCAAACTCTGCGACCACCACCAGGGCATGATCCTGGTCACCGGCTCCACGGGGACCGGCAAGTCCACCACGCTTGCGGCCATGATCCACGAGCTGAACGCGAACCGTAGCCTAAACATCATCAGCCTCGAGGACCCCATCGAGTTCGTGCATCGCAGCCAGAACAGCCAGGTGGTCCAGCGCGAGCTGGGTACCCACATGCCAAGCTTTGCCGAGGGTGTCAGGGCCGCCATGCGCGAGGACCCGGACGTCATCCTGGTCGGCGAGATGCGCGACGCGGCCACCATTTCGATGGCCATGACCGCCGCCGAGACCGGCCACCTGGTGCTCGGCACGCTGCACACCACCAGCGCCACCAAGACCGTCGATCGCATCATCGATGCGCTGCCCAACGAGGAAAAGGAGCAGACCAAGAGCTTCCTGGGCCAGAGCCTGATCGCAGTGGTTACCCAGGTGCTGGTCAAGACGCCGGACGGTCGCGGGCGCAAGGCGATCTGCGAAATCATGGTGATGAACCGCGCCATCGCCAAGCTGATCCAGACGGAGCAGACCCACCAGATCCCGCTGCAGATCCAGACCGGCAGGGACTCCGGCATGCAGCTGATGGACCAGGCCATGCTGGCAGCGGTCACCGCCAAGGAGGTCGATCCCGATCACGCCTATGCGCTGGCCGTCGACAAGAAACCGTTCAGCCGCTACGTCGTCGACCGCAGCCTGCTGCCGCGCTTCGACACCTGACCCGCATGGCAGCCATCGACACCTACCTGGACGACATGCTGATGCGGGAAGCCTCCGACCTGCACTTCATGGCCGGCGCGCCGCCGCGGATCCGCCAGTACGGCAAGCTGATGCCCCTGCGGGAGGAAATCCTCGCCGCCGAGCAGGTCCATCAGCAGCTCACCGAGATCATGTCCAAGAAGGCCTTGGACCGGCTGGAGGAGAAGGACGGCTGCGACTTCGCCTACACGCTCGGTGCCAAGGCCCGGTTCAGGGTCAACGTGCTGCGGCACCTCGATGGCCTCGGGGCCGTGTTCCGCGCCATTCCCTCCAAGGCACTCACGCTCGAGCAGCTGAAGATGCCGGAGGTGGTGCGCTCGATGTGCCGCGCCAGCAGCGGCCTGATCCTGGTCACCGGCAAGACCGGCTCGGGCAAGTCGACCACGCTCGCCGCGATGGTCGACGACGTCAACGTGCGGATGAAGGGACATATCCTCACCATCGAGGACCCGATCGAGTTCGTGCATCCGCGCAAGAATTGCCTGGTCAGCCAGCGCGAGGTGGGCGTGCACTCGCCGAGTTTCGCCTCGGCCCTGCATTCGGCCCTGCGCGAGGACCCGGACGTGATCCTGGTCGGTGAGCTGCGCGACCACGAGACCATGAGCACGGCGATCACGGCGGCGGAGATGGGCATCCTGGTCATGGCCACCCTGCACACCAACGGCGCTGCGGCCACCGTGGACCGCATCGTCAACGCCTTTCCCACCGACAAGCAGAACCACGTCCGCACCATGCTCTCGACCTCGCTCAAGGGGGTGGTCTCCCAGCAGCTGATCACCCACAAGAGCGGGCGGGGCCGGGTCTGCGCCCTGGAGATCCTGGTCAACACCCCAGCCGTCTCCAACCTGATCCGGCAAGGCAAGATCGACATGCTGGAAAATGCCATGCAGTCCGGCGGCGCGGCCGGCATGCGCGTCATGGACTCTTCCATCCAGCAGCTGCTGGACAGCGGGGCCATCACCGGCCGCCTGGCCTACGAGAAGGCCATCTCCAAGATCCGCTTCGAGGACGTGATGAACCGGGACGACTGAGCCCGCCCACTGGCATAATCGGAGCTTCCGAGGATCCCTTATGCCACGTTCCATCCTGGTCACCAGCGCCCTGCCCTACGCCAATGGTCCCACCCACCTGGGCCACGTCACCGAGACCGTGCAGACGGACATCTGGGTGCGCTTCCAGCGCCTGCGCGGCAACGAGTGCCACTACGTCTGCGCCGACGACACCCACGGCACCCCCATCATGCTGCAGGCCAGGGCCGAGGGCATCACGCCTGAGGAACTCATCGCCCGGGTCGGGCAGGAGCGGCGGCGCAGCTTCGCCGGCTTCCTGATCGGCTTCGACAACTACTACAGTACCCATTCGCCCGAGAATCGGCACTACACCGAGCTGGTGTTCAAGGCCCTCGACGCAGCCGGACACATCGAGCGCAGACCGGTGGTGCAGGCCTACGACGAGCAGGCCGGCATGTTCCTGCCAGACCGCTACGTCAAGGGCGACTGCCCGCGCTGTGATGCCCCGGACCAGTACGGCGACAGCTGCGAGGCCTGCGGGGCCACCTACTCTCCCTCCGACCTCAAGAACCCCGTCTCCGTGCTCAGCGGCACCGCACCGATCCAGCGGGAGTCGGAGCACCTGTTCTTCAAGCTGGGACATTTCGAGGACATGTTGCGGGCCTGGACCCGCTCCGGTGCGCTGCACACCGCGGTCGCCAACAAGCTGGATGAGTGGTTCGAGGCAGGCCTGCGCGACTGGGACGTGTCGCGTGACGCCCCCTATTTCGGCTTCGAGATTCCGGGTGCGCCGGGCAAGTTCTTCTACGTCTGGCTGGACGCGCCGATCGGCTACATGGCCAGCTTCGACGACCTCTGCCGACGTACCGGGCTCGATTTCGACGCCTACTGGCGTCCGGGTGGCAACACCGAACTCCACCACTTCATCGGCAAGGACATCCTCTACTTCCACTCGCTGTTCTGGCCGGCCACGCTGGAAGGCGCGGGTTTTCGCAAGCCAGACGGTGTGCACGTGCATGGTTTCCTGACCATCAACGGGCAGAAGATGTCCAAGTCGCGTGGCACCTTCGTCACGGCAGAGCGTTATCTGGAGCTGCTGCCGGCTGAGTATTTCCGCTACTTCATCGCCGGCAAGCTGGGGCCGGGCGTTGACGACTTCGACCTGAACCTGGAGGAATTCACCACCCGCATCAATGCCGAGATCGTCGGCAAGCTGGTGAACCTGGCGTCCCGCTGCGCGCCCTTCATCACGCGCGGCCATGACGGCCTGCTGGCGGCCGCACTGCCCGATCCCGCGCTGCACGCAGAGTTCGCCGGGGCCGGCGAATCGATCGCGGGCCTGTTCGAGGCCCGTGAATACGCGGCCGCGATCCGCGAGATCATGGCCCTGGCCGACCGCGCCAACCAGTATGTCGATGCGCACAAGCCCTGGCTGCTGGCCCGTGACCCCGCCAAAGCCGGCGAGGTTCAGGCGGTGGCCACCCAGGCGCTCAACCTGTTCCGGATGCTGATGGCCTGGCTCAAGCCTGTCATGCCCGAGATGGCGACCAGGGCCGAGGCCTTCCTCGGCGCCCCCATCCGGCACTGGGACGATGCGACCCAGCCGCTGCTGGGTGCGCGCATCCAGCCCTACGAGCCCCTGGCTTCCCGGCTCGACCTGGCGCTGGTGAACAAACTGGTCGAGGCCCCGCCGGCCGCCTCGCCGCCTGCCACTCCCGCCAGCGGACCGGACCAGATCGACCTCGATGCCTTCCAGAGGGTGGACCTGCGGGTGGCCCGCGTGGTTGCCGCTGAACAGGTCGAAGGCGCCGACAAACTTCTCAGGCTCAGCCTGGACCTCGGCGAGAGCGGTCCGCGTCAGGTCTTCGCGGGCATCCGCGCGGCCTATGATCCTGCCTCGTTGGTGGACCGGCTGGTCGTGGTGGTCGCCAACCTCAAGCCTCGCAAGATGCGCTTCGGGGTCTCCGAGGGCATGGTGCTGGCGGCCGGCCCGGGCGGCCAGGACATCTTCCTGCTCGCGCCCGATTCCGGCGCCAGCCCCGGCATGCAGGTCAAGTGACCGAAGACCAGGCTGCACTCGCAGGGCGCATCCACGGCCTGCTGCCGCAGACCCAGTGCCGGCGCTGCGGCTTCGAGGGTTGTCGCCCGTATGCCGAGGCCCTGGCCGAGGGCCACACCCGCGCCAACCGCTGTCCGCCGGGAGGCGAGCCGGTGCTCAGGGCACTCGGGGAGCTGTTGGGCGTCAGCGAAGCGGGCCTCGATCCCGAGTGCGGGAGCGAGACATCCCCCACGGTCGCCATGGTCATCGAAGCCGACTGCATCGGCTGCGCACGCTGTATAGACGCCTGCCCAACCGATGCCATCATCGGCGCACGCAAGTGGATGCACACCGTGATCGCCATGGATTGCTCGGGCTGCGAACTCTGCCTGCCGGTCTGTCCGGTGGATTGCATCAGCCTGGTGAGTGCCCCCCACCTGCCGGCGCGCCCGCTCGACGGCGAGGAGATTGCCGAGCGCGCCCGGCACTTCGGGCGCCTGCAGGGCAGCAGGGAGGCTCGCCTCCAGCGCCTTTCTGCACGCCGGCGGGCGGCGCTGGCCGCCCGTCTCGGTGGGCACGCGCCATGAACCAGGACAAGCGCCGCCTGATTTTCGGGCGCCTGCGGGCTGCCCATCCGCAACCCACCACCGAGCTGGAGTACTCGACTCCCTTCCAGCTGCTGGTGGCGGTCATCCTGTCGGCCCAGTCCACCGATCGCGGGGTGAATCGCGTCACGCGGCAGCTGTTTCCGGTGGCGGGCACTCCCGAGGCCATCGCTGCCCTCGGCGAGCAGGGCCTGGTGCCCTACCTGAAGACCATCGGACTCTGGGCCAACAAGGCCCGCAACGTCGCGGCCACGGCCCGCACGATCCTGGAGCAGCACGCTGGCGAAGTACCCCGCCAGCGCGAAGCGCTCGAGGCGCTGCCCGGGGTCGGTCGCAAGACGGCCAACGTGGTGCTCAATACCGCCTTCGGTGAACCCACCATCGCCGTCGACACCCATATCTTCCGCGTGTGCAACCGAACGGGGATCGCACCCGGGCGCACCGTGCGCGCGGTCGAGGACCGATTGCTCAGGGTGGTGGAGCCCGAGTTCAGGCAGGACGCCCATCACTGGCTGATCCTGCACGGCCGCTACGTCTGCAAGGCGCGCAAGCCGGACTGCCCGGGCTGCCTCATCGCAGACCTCTGCGAATTCAAGCGCAAGACCCCCACTCCGGCCGGCAGCCGCTAGAATCCCGGCATGTCCACGCCCCCATTGCCTGCCGGAGCCGGACTCGGATTGCGACGTCCCCTGCTGGACCCGCTCGAGGCCTGCGGCTGCGCGGGGATCGACTTCCTGGAACTGGCGCCCGAGAACTGGATCGGCGTGGGTGGGCGGGATGGCCGACGGCTCAGGGCCCTGACGGAGCGGCATCCCTTCGTCGCCCATGGATTGTCGGCCTCTTTGGGCGGACCCGGTCCGCTGGATCACCGCCTGCTGCTCGAGGTCCGCAACTTTCTCGACCTGCACGGCGTCCTCGCCTACACCGAGCACCTGAGCTATTGCAGCGATGACGGCCAACTCTACGACCTGATGCCGATTCCCTTTACCGAAGAGGCGGTGCGGCGAGTGGCCAACAGGATCCGGGAGGCCCAGGACCTGCTCGAGCGGCCGATCGCGGTGGAAAACGTCTCCTACTACGCGGCGCCCGGGGCGCAGATGAGCGAACTGGACTTCCTGAGGGGGGTGCTGGAGGAGGCGGATTGCGGCCTGCTGCTGGACGTCAACAACGTCTTCGTGAACGCCACCAACCACGGCTATGACCCCGCCGCCTTCCTGACAGGCCTGCCCGGACATCGGGTCTGGTACCTGCATACCGCCGGGCATTACGTGGAAGCGGAGGACCTGCTGGTGGATACCCACGGAGCCGACGTACGCGAGGAGGTCTGGTCGCTGCTTGCTGGCACCTATCGCCTGTTTGGGGATCGCCCAACGCTGCTGGAGAGGGACTTCAACTTTCCGCCGCTCGCAAGCCTGCAGGCCGAGCTGCAGCGCATCCGCGGCCTGCAAGCCTTACGCAGGACCTGAACGCGTGGAATTGCTCGAACTGCAGCGCTGCCTGGCGGCCCACCTGCGCGATCCGGAGGGTGCCCCGCCGCCCCCGGACATCGAGGATCGCCGGCTCGCGGTCTATCGGGAACTGTTCTTCAATAACCTGAGGGACCTGCTTGGCAGCACCCTTCCCGTGAGCCGCGCCGTGCTCGGCGAGCGCGACTGGTCGGCACTGGTGCGGCGGTTTTTCCGGGACTACCGGGCTCGAACTCCCTACTTCATCCGCCTGGCGGGCGAATTCGTCGACTGGCTGGGGGAACTCCCAGCCGAGGCAGGGCGCCCGCCCTGCCTCGCCGAGCTCGCCCACTACGAATGGATGGAAGTCGCGCTGGCCAACGAGCCGGACCCCGACCCGGAGACGCTGCCGCCCAGCCCGAGGGTGTCGGCGCTGGCCTGGTTGCTGGCTTATCAATGGCCGGTGCACCGCATCGGGCCCGAGCGGGTGCCGGAACGCGCACCGGAGTTACCCACCTTCATCGTGGTGCATCGCGATCCCCAGGGGGCGGTGCATTTCCTGGAGGTGGACGCCGCCACCGCCCACCTGCTGTCCTGCCTCGAGTCCACACCGGGCCTCCCGGCCGGGGAACTAGTCCGCCAGGTGAGCGCACAGCTCACCCGCAGCGGCAGGATGGTCACCGAGGAGGCCACCGGTGC
>JAUMBX010000200.1:0-8300 GCA_032119515.1 Steroidobacteraceae bacterium
GGCTGAGCACGCCATCGACTGCGACCTGTCCTGGGGCCACCTGCTGGTGGCACTCAAGGATCGCCAGCGCCGGCAACTCGAGGAGGAGTACCACAAGCTCAGCGTGGACTACGGCTACACCTCGCTGCGCCTGCTCGACCAGGCGACCGTCCGCCGCAAGGTGGCCTCGGGGCGTTACGTTGCAGGCCTGCTCGATGAGCGCAGCGGCCATTGCCATCCGCTCAAGTACGTCAGGGGTCTCGCTGCGGCAGGCGAAGCGACCGGAGTCAGGCTGTTCGAGGGCAGCCCGGTGGTGAAGCTCTCGCGCGGCAGGGAGCTGGTGTTCGAGACCCCCACCGGCCGGCTGCGCTCGCGCTTCGCCGTCCTGGCGGGCAATTGCCACCTCGGTGGACTGGTCCCGGAGCTGCGCCGCAAGATCATGGCCGTAGGCACCTACATCGTGGCCACCGAACGGCTGGGGCCGGAGCGGGCCGGCGCGCTGCTGGCCGACAACCTCGCCGTCTCGGACATCAACTTCGTGCTCGACTACTACCGCCTCTCGGCCGACCACCGCCTGCTGTTCGGGGGCCGCGTCAGCTATTCGGGCCTCGATCCGCTGGGCACCTCGCGGGCCACGCGGGCCCGCATGTTGAAGGTCTTCCCGCAATTGCAGGACGTTGCCGTCGATTACGCGTGGGGCGGCTATGTGGACATCACCGTCAACCGCGCGCCGCACTTCGGTCGCCTCGACGACAACCTCTATTTCCTGCAGGGCTTCTCCGGGCACGGGATGGCCCTGACCGGCATGGCCGGCCGGCTGGCCGCAGAGGCCATTGCCGGCCAGGCCGGGCGCTTTGACCTGTACGCAAAGATCCGCCACCTGGACTTTCCGGGAGGCCTGGCGCTGCGCCGACCGGCACTTGTGCTGGCCATGCTCTGGTACCGGCTGCGCGACCTGCTCTGAGCGCCTCAGCGTGGCCGGTGGCGGCGCAGGGCCTCGAGGATCGGCCGCGCCGAATCGCCGCCGATCAGGGCGGCCAGGTCCGCACTCAGCTTGCGACGCCAGTTGGCGTATTCGGCCCAGGTGCCTGGAATGTTGACCGGGTCCTCCATGCCCAGCAGGTCCTCGGCCTGGACCGCTACCAGCGCCGCAGCGCTGGAGGCCAGGAAGGCATGGATAGCGGCGGAAAAATCCGGCTCGAAGGCCTCCACCGGCCAGCGCGGACGGGTTCCCGCCTCGGCCAGCGCATTGATCAGGCGATCGCGGTCGATGCTCCGTTCGGCCTTCAGCGTCGAGACCTCGAGGCTCGGCGGGTACATGCCCAGCCGGGCACGCAGGTCGATGTCCGTGGCCTCCCACCAGGCCCGCAGGGTGGGCAGGTCGTGGGTGGTGACGGAGGCCAGTGCATCGCGGCGCCACTGACGGGGCAGGCGGAAGGCCCCGTCGGCATGGCGTTCGAAATACAGCACGAGGTAGCCGTGGATGCCCGAGTCCTCCATCAGGCCCCGCACCTCGGCCGGGACGGTACCGAGGTCTTCCCCGATGACCATGCAGCCTGAGCGGGCACTCTCCTCGGCGACGATGTCGAAGAGCATCTGCACCGGATAGTGGACATAGCCCCCCTCCGCCGCCGAACGGCCACGGGGCACCCACCACAGGCGATAGAGCGCCATCACGTGGTCGAGTCGCAGCGCGCCGAAGTGGCGCATGTTGTCGCGCATCAGGGCCCGGAACGGGGCGCCGTGCAAATCGACCAGGCGGCGCGGATCCGGGGGGGGCAAGCCCCAGTCCTGGCCCTTGAGCGCCAGGGCGTCCGGCGGGGCGCCGAAGCTGGCGCCGAGGCAGTAGTTCTTGCGGTTCGCCCAGGCCTCGGACCCCCCCGGGTTCACGCCGACGGCGTAGTCACCGTAGAGCCCGATCCGCATCCCGTACTCGCGGGCCACGCGCTGGGCCTCGCCCAGCTGCGCGTCCGCGATCCACTGCAGCCAGGCATGAAAGCCGACCTCGACTTCGTGATCGGCGGCGAAGGCCTGCACCGCCGGCGCGTCCGGATCGATGTACTCGTCCGGCCAGGTGAGCCAGCCGCCGAGGGAGCGGTGGCGCCGGCGCATCTCGCCGTCGATGGCCTCGAACAGCGCGTGCGCTCCCACGGTTTCGCTGCGCATCGCCAGGAAGTGGGCAAAATCGCGGCCGCGCGCGGTGCTGGCCAGCCACTCTTCGCGCCGGAACCGCTCATAGAGCATCCTGAGGATGGGCAGCTTGCGGCCTGCCACGCCGACATAGTCCACCAGATCCCTGCGGCGCAGGCGTTGCAGGGCCCTGCGAAAGGCGGGCGTATCGACCTGGGCCTGGGCCTCGGGACACTGCGCGAAATCGGCCACCCGCTCGACGGCGATGTAGAGGACGTTGAGGCAGTGGCGGCTCGAGGCGCTGTAAGGACTGCAGTGACCGGGATCGGCGGCAAACAGCGCATGCAAAGGATTGAGGCCGATGAAGTCGGCGCCTGCCCCGGCGGCCGCCCGGGCGAGGTCGGCGAGGTCGGCAAAATCGCCGATGCCCCAGTTGCTGCGTGAGCGCAGCGTGTAGAGCTGGATGCTGATGCCCCAGGCCCGCCCGCCGGCGGCGAGAAACCGGGGCTGACTGGCACGAGGCGGCTCTCCCTCGCGCGGGGAAGCGAGCGGGCTCAGGTTCGGACCCGGAGGCCCCTGGTCCCAGTCGAGGCCCATGGCCTCGAGAATGGCGGCGCGAATGGTGGCATCGATGGGGCGGCGCTCGCCCCTGAAATCGAGGTAGTCGTGGGCCAGGCCGCAGGCCCTGGACCAGGCATCCAGCAGCGGGGCGTTCATCAGCACTGCTCCAGCACGATGAGGCTCCGGGCAAGAAGGGTAAAGGGGGAGATACCGTCGGCGTCTCCGGCCAACGGACCGTCCCCTCCGGTGTCCAGTATCGTTCGCCAGCGGCCGAGGGCGGCTTCAGCCGGCAGGGTGAACTGGACCTCGTGGGGCTCCGCCGACATCAGCACCATCAGCCCGTGGTCAGGTGCATCGAGGGGCGCGAGCCATAGCCCCAGGCAACGCAGGTGATGGTCCGACCAGTCGGCGTCGGTCATCCATCGCCCTGCCGGGTGCAACCAACGGATATCGTCCTGGCGCAGGAACCGGTCCTGGCGCAGGGCCTCGCTGCGCTGGCGCAGTGCAGCGAGCCCCGCTACGAACTCGGCGCCCGGGGCCACGGGTGAATCGAGCGACCAGTCCGTCCACGAGGTGGCGTTGTCCTGGCAGTAGGCGTTGTTGTTGCCGCCCTGGGTGCGGCCGATCTCGTCGCCCGCAAGGAGCATCGGCACGCCGCGCGAAAGAAACAGGGTGGCCAGCAGGTTGCGCGCCTGCCGACGCCTGAGGGCATTGATCGCCGGCTCGGCGGTTGGCCCCTCGGCACCGCAATTCCAGCCCAGGTTCTCCGCATGCCCGTCGGCATTGCCCTCCAGGTTGGCCTCGTTGCGACGAGCCGAGTAACTCACCAGGTCGGCCAGGGTGAAGCCATCGTGGCTGGTGAGGTAGTTGATGCTGGCCTGCGGGCGACGACCTCCGCGACGGAACAGGTCACCAGACCCGGACATGCGTTCGGCCAGTGCGCCGACCTGCCCCGGGTCGCCCCGCCAGAAGGCCCGCACGGTGTCACGGTAGCGATCGTTCCACTCGGCCCATCCCGACGGAAAGCCACCCAGGCGGTAGCCGCCCGGACCTACGTCCCAAGGCTCTGCGATCAGCTTCGCGTAAGCGAGGTCCGGATCCGAGCGGATCTCGGCAAACAGCGCGGCGTGGGCGTCGAATTCACCCCTGCGGTCGCGGACCAGGGTCGGCGCCAGGTCAAAGCGGAAGCCGTCCACGCCCTGCTCCACCGCCCAGAAACGCAGGCTGTCGAGCAGCAGCGCCCGAGCCCCCGGCGCCGACAGGTCCACGCTGTTGCCGCAGCCGGTGAAGTCGCGATAGCCGCCCCCTGCACCGATCCGGTAATAGCCCGCGTTGTCCAGGCCCTTCATGGCGAGCGTACGGCCACCCGAACCCCCCTCGCTCGTATGGTTGAACACCAGATCGAGGATGACCTCGAGGCCTGCGCCGTGCAGGGCCTCGACCATGGCGCGGAATTCCACGAGCGGATCGGCCACGGCGTAGGCTCGCGCCGGAGCGGACCACAGCACCGGGTTGTACCCCCAGTAATTGGTAAGCCCGCGCTCGGCCAGGAAGGGTTCCGAGGCGAATTCCTGGACCGGCAAAAGCTCAACCGCGGTGACACCCAGGTGCTGCAGACGCTCGATCACGTGTGGCGCCGTCAGGCCTAGATACTTGCCCCGCCATGCGGGCGGCACCCGGGGATCGAGCCAGGTATGGCCCTTGACGTGCAATTCATAAATGACGGTATCGCGCCAGCGCACCAGCGGCCGGGGCAAGCGGCCCTCGGCCGGCAGGCTGTCGGTCACCACGCACCAGGGCATGAACGGATCGGTATCGACCGGCAGCGGTCCCTCGTCCGGGTCGTCGCGCAGGGCAGGTGCATCGAAGTCGCCGCCCGAGAGCGCGCGGGCAGCAGGATCGAGCAGGCGGCGGGCCGGATTGAAGCGGTGACCCTCGGCGGGTCGCCATGGACCGTGTGCGCGAAAGCCGTAGCGCGTGCCGGGCCCGGCAGCGGGCGCCGGCACGAAACCGTGAAAGACCTCCCCGGTCCGCCCCGGCAGGGGGGTGCGCAGCGTCTCATCCCCGCTCTCCCCGGCGAGGCACAGCTCCACGCAACTCGCGTGGCGCGAGGCCACGGAGAAGTTGACGCCCTCGCCGTTCCAGCGCGCGCCCAGCGGGGACGGTTCACCGGCCAGGATCACGCGCCCTCCCCCACATGCAGGTAGAACAGCGCCGCCAGCGGCGGCAGGGTGACCCGGATAGAGTGCGGGAACCCGCCATGCGCACCACCGGCCTGCAGGCGCTCGGCGAGCGGGTGATCCGAGCCGCCGTAGCAGGCCGCGTCACCGTCATGCAGGCAGACGTAGGCACCCGGGCGTTCCACGCCCAGCAGGCGATCGACCCGCGGGACCGGCGTGGCGTTGAACAGGCAGACGATCTCCTGCTCCCGACCCGGACGGCCGCGGCGGAAGGCAAAGGTGCTCTCGGCCGCGTTGTCGAGCTCCAGCCAGCGGAAGCCCTGCGGGTCCCAGTCGCTCGCGTGCAGGGCCGGCTGGCCGCGGTACAGCCCGTTGAGATCCGCCAGACAGCGGTTGAAGCCGAGGCGCATGGGATCCTCGAGCAGGCCCCAGTCCAGCGACTCGCCCACCTGCCACTCCCCTTCCGGAGCCAGTTCGCTGCCCATGAAGTGCAGTTTCTTGCCCGGATGGGCAGCCATCCAGGCGAACAGCAGCCGCAGGTTGGCGAAGCGCTGCCAGGCGTCGCCCGACATCTTGCCCAGCAGCGAGCGCTTGCCGTGGACGACCTCGTCGTGGGAGAGCGGCAGCATGAAGCGCTCGGAAAATGCATAGACCAGCGAGAAGGTGAGCAGGTGATGCTCCCAGGCGCGATGGACCGGATCCAGCGCGAAATAGCGCAGGGTGTCGTTCATCCAGCCCATGTTCCACTTGATGCCGAAACCCAGCCCACCCTGCCCGGTGGGGCGCGTGACCCCGGGGAAGGCCGTGGACTCCTCGGCGATGGTCAGCACCCCCGGGTGATAGCGGGTAATGGTGGCATTGCACTGACGCAGGAACTCGATGGCCTCGAGATTTTCGCGACCACCATGACGATTGGGCAGCCATTCGCCGACCGGCCTGCTGTAGTCGAGATACAGCATGGAGGCCACCGCATCCACGCGCAGGCCGTCGAGGTGGTAGGTCTCGATCCAGTACAGGGCGCTGGCGATGAGGAAGTTGCGCACCTCGTGACGGCCATAGTTGAAGATCTTGGTGCCCCAGTCACGGTGCTCGCCGAGTCGCGGGTCGGCATGCTCGTAGAGCGCGGTGCCATCGAAGTCCGCTAGCCCGTGCTCGTCGCGCGGAAAATGCGCGGGCACCCAGTCCATGATCACCCCGAGGCCGGCCGCGTGACAGGCATCGACGAAGACCTGGAGATCCTCGGGGGTGCCGAATCTTGCGCTAGGCGCGAAGTAGCCGGTGACCTGATATCCCCAGGATTCATCCAGCGGGTGCTCGGCCACGGCCATCAGCTCCAGGTGCGTGTAGCCGAGGGCGGCGACGTGGGGCACCAGTCGCTCCGCCAGTTCGCGCCAGCCCAGGAAAGCTCCGCCCGCTCCCTGGTCGCGCGCCCAGGAGCCGGGGTGAAGCTCGTAGACGACCAGCGGCTGGTCGGCCGGGTCGGTCGCTGCCCGCTGCCTGAGCCAGGCCTCGTCCCGCCACTGATGACGGTCGGTACGACGGATGACCGAGCAGTTATCGGGCCGCAGCTGCACTCCACGGCCATAGGGGTCGGACTTCAGCAGCAGCCTGCCATCGGCCGTGGCCAGCTCGTACTTGTAGGACTCGCCCTCGGCGAGTCCGGGCACGAAGCCCTCCCAGATGCCGCTGCTGGCGCGGGGGCTCAGCGGATGCCGGCGCCCGTCCCAGTCGTTGAACGGGCCCACCACGCTGACCCGACGGGCGTTGGGCGCCCAGACCGCGAACCAGCAGCCGCCCTGGCCGTTCAGTTCTCCGGGATGGGCACCAAGCTTGTCGTGGATCCGGTGATGACTCCCCTCCCCGAACAGGTAGAGGTCGTAATCGCTCAGGCGGCTCATGTCAGGGGTTCCAGCCCCCAGATCCGTCCCGCGTATTCGCGGATGCTGCGATCACTCGAGAACGGGCCCATGGCCAGGGTGTTGGCGGCGGCGCGACGGCTCCAGCCCTGCAAATCCAGGAAGAGCCGATCGGCCTCGCCCTGGGCCCGCTGGTAAGCGTCGAAATCGGCCAGCACCAGATAGGGCTCGCCGTCGCCCAACAGGCGGTCCACCAGCGGCCTGGCCTCATCGCCGTTCCCGCCGGTCAATTCACCGCTGGCCAGCGCCTTGATCACGGCGGCCAGTTCGGGGCTCGCGGCCAGGAACTCCTGGGGAACATAGCCCGCCTGCCGCTGCTGGACGACGCCCTCGGCGTCGAGTCCGAAAATGAACAGCCGGTCACGGCCCACGGCCTCGGCAATCTCGATGTTCGCGCCGTCGAGGGTGCCCACGGTCAGTGCCCCGTTGAGCGCCAGCTTCATGTTGCCGGTGCCCGAGGCTTCCATGCCGGCAGTGGAAATCTGCTGCGAAAGATCCGCCGCCGGCATGATTTGCTGCGCCAGGGACACGTCGTAATCCGGCAGGAAGGCAACCCGCAGCAGGCCCCGCGTGGCCGGATCGGCGTTGACCGTGCGCGCCACCAGGTTGATGACCCGGATCAGGGTCTTGGCCAGGAAATATCCGGGCGCCGCCTTGCCGGCGAACATCACGGTGCGCGGCGTGAGCGATCGGTCACCGTCGCGGATGCGCAGGTAGCGGGCCACCACGGAGAGCAGGTTCAGGGTCTGGCGCTTGTATTCATGGATGCGCTTGACCTGCACGTCGAACATCGACTCGGGATCGACGGCAAGTCCCGTGCGGGCAGCCACCACGTCGGCGAGGCGCCGCTTGTTGTCGCGCTTGATGTCGCGGAAGCGGGCCAGGAAATCGGCATCGTCGAGCGCCCAGTCGAGCCTCGACACCTCCTCGAGATCGTTTTCCCAGGCGTGCCCGAGGTGCTCGGTGAGCAGTGCAGAGAGACCGGGATTGGACTGCTTGAGCCAGCGCCGGGTGGCGATGCCGTTGGTCACGTTGGTGAAGCGGCCGGGCAACAAGGCCGCGAAGTCGGCAAAGATGGTGTCCCGCATCAGGCGCGAGTGCAGTCGCGCCACGCCGTTGACCCGGTGACTGCCGATGACCGCGAGGTGGGACATGCGCACCTGCCGGCCGTGCTCCTCGTCGATGATCGACACCCTCCGGCGCAGCTCGTGGTTACCCGGAGCGATGGCCTCCACCGAGGCCAGGAAATCGCGGTTGATGAGGTAGATGATCTGCAGGTGGCGCGGCAGCAGCCGCTCGAAGAACTCCACCGGCCAGGTCTCCAGCGCCTCGGGCAGCAGGGTGTGGTTCGTGTAGCCGAAGATCTCCTCGCCCAGCAGGCGGGCCCGGTCCCACTCGAGCCCGTGTTCGTCCACCAGCAGGCGCAGCAGTTCGGCAATGGCCAGGGCGGGATGGGTGTCGTTCAGCTGGATCGCGACGTAGCGCGGGAGCTCCTCCAGGCTGCGACCCTCGGCGAGGTGCGTGGCCAACAGGT
>JAUMBX010000201.1:0-2362 GCA_032119515.1 Steroidobacteraceae bacterium
GGGCGTCACGGGATTGCTGTTCATCGACCTGCAGCCGGCCGATCCCTCCAAGCAGCGCGTCTCGGTGCCGGGTATCGACCACCCGGTCATCCCCTCCGAGCGTTCCGACTTCGACGAGTTCCTGAGTGGCCTGCCGGATGCGGTAGCCCGGGCGTCCGATGTGCTGGCCCGCATGAACAGCGTGCTGTCCGACGACAACCTGGCCGCGGTGAGTGCCACGCTGGCCAATGTTCGCGAAGCCAGCGACGGGTTGCCTGATGCAGTGGCTGAAGCGCGTCAGCTGCTGGCCGGGCTCAGCTCCACGGCTGGCGAAGTGGACGCGATCACGCGCGAGTTCCATGCCGTCAGCCGCGAGGCCCTGCCACGGCTGGGTGAGGCCGTCACCGACCTCAGGGCCTCGGCTGCCAACCTCTCCAGCCTGAGTCAGCGGCTGGATCGGCTGGTCGCCGACAACGAGCCCGGCGTCACGCGCTTCGCCGGTGAGGGTCTCGCCGAGATCCAGGACCTGGTTGCCGACCTGCGACGCACCAGCCAGGTGCTCGAACGCCTCGGGCGCGAACTCGAGGACGATCCCTCGCGCCTGCTGTATCAGCCCCGCGAGAGGGGCGTGGAGTTGCCACCATGAAGACTGCATGGATGCTGATCACCTTCCTGTTCCTGGTGGCCTGCAGTGGCTTCGAGAGCAAGGTCCCGGCTCCCGCCAGTTACCTGCTGAGCGGGCCGTCCCTGCCCACGGCGCCCGTTGCCGCGACCGTCGACCTCAAGGTGCTGCAGCCGGGCGCACCTACCGCGCTGGCCGGCTCGCGGGTGGCCAGCCGCTGGCCCGGGGGCCGCCTGGATTACTTTGCGGATGTGCGCTGGGCGGGCAGCCTCGGCGAGGTGGTCCAGTCGGCGCTGGTCGAGTCGCTGGCCAATACCGGGGCGGTCAGGAGCGTGATGGCCGATCCCGCCCGCCTGCGTCCCACCCACCTGCTCGCCGTCGAGGTGACCGCCTTCGAGGCCGATTACACCGTCGGCAGCGTGCCGGTGGCCAGGGTGGCGATGTCGTTCTCGCTGGCCTCGGCGGGCGAGGGCCGACCCTTGGCACATCTGCGGGTGCGCGCCGAACAGCAGGCGGAAGAGAACACCCTCAGTGCGGTGATGCGGGCCATGGAAGACGCTTTCCAGGCAGCGGCCGATGAGGGACTGCGAGGCATGCTGGCCGAACTGCCCGGGGCGGCCGCCAGCGTGAACTGATGGCGGTCCGGTTCAGTGCCGGACACGAGCCTCGAGCAAGGCAATCTCGCGCTCGAAGGCATTCATGTCGTCGAGCAGCTTGATGCGACCCGGCATTCGGCTACCGGCCAGACGGGTGATGGCATACCCACCGCCCCAGATCTCGATGCCTGCCGGCAGCGTGCTGGCCAGCTCGCTGAGCTGGTCGAGCGTATCGTTCAGCTGCTCGCTCATGAGGACCGATACCGTCAGCGCGTCCGCACCTACCCGGGAGGCGTAATGCGACATCTCCGGGATGGGCAGGTCTGCACCGAGATAGTGACAGCGCACGTTCTTGGATGCCGCAAGCAGGGCACACATCAGGATGCCCAGCTCATGCCGCTCGCCTGACGGCGTAGCCAGCACCATCACCGGGCCGTTGGCGATGCGGCCATAGGTATCGAGCACGCTGGAGAGCTGTTTGCGCACGGCCTGGCTGATGATGCGCTCCTGGACGATGGACATCTCGCCGCGGTGCCAGCGTTCGCCGACCTCGACCATGGTGGGTGCCAGCACGTCGGTCACCACCTGAGAGGCAGGCAGCAGCGCCAGCGCCATGGCCAGCAGCCGATCGCAATCCGCCGGTCGGTAGTCTTCGGCCGCCTCGATCATCTGGGCGCCGATGCGCTGCAGGGGTGGCACGCTGCCGCCGGACTTCTTGGCGGCCTGCAGGATGGTGTCGAGCTCGCGTTCACTCAGGCTGGCGAGGCGGCTGATCGGGTGTCCGTTTTCGGTGGCCTCGCGCAGCTTGCGCAGGCGAATGACGTCGTCCGAGCGGTAGGCCCGACGGCCGCTGGGGTCCCGCTGGGGTTCCACGATCCGATAGCGACGCTCCCACGCTCTCAGGGTTTCGATGCTCAGGCCAGTGGCCTGGGAAACCGCCTTGATGGAGTACATGAGTTAGACCTCAGGTGTCAGCAGGCCTTTACTGTACAGCATTCATACCGGTTTACGCTATACAATCTCTTGACTGGGGTGTACGAAACCTATATTCTCTCTCCCCGTCAGGCCTCTCTGTCCTGACGAGTGACCCCCACTCGGGCGGGCTGGCAACAGCCCGCCATTTTCTTGTCCGGGATTCTTCTGAAAAGCCTTTATCCCATCAGGT
>JAUMBX010000202.1:0-352 GCA_032119515.1 Steroidobacteraceae bacterium
ACCGAAATCGACATCCTGACCAGCGTGGTCGACCTCTCGGGCAAGAGCCCCCCCAATACCAGCGACCTGAGCTGGAGCCTGGCCCTGGACTATGAGCGCCCGCTGGCCGGCTGGAATGGCATCAGCCTGTTCGGTGGCCTGCAGGTCAGCCGGACCGGGGAGTTTCTCGGCCTGCAGGTCTGGGATCCGGTGCGTAACCCCGCCTATACGGTGGTCAACCTCCAGACCGGCCTGCGCAACAAGCGCTGGGAGTTTGCGCTGCAGGTGGAGAACCTAAGCGATGAGGACTACTACACGGACGTGCAGAGGTTCCCGAACCTCTACGTGATCGACGGACTTGAATCGGTCAACA
>JAUMBX010000202.1:362-827 GCA_032119515.1 Steroidobacteraceae bacterium
GGGCCCTGCAGCACTACCGGAAGCGTTCGACTGATCAGGCGGAAAGCACGAGGTTCCTGCCGATCGGCACCTATCTGGATCCAGAGCGGTATAGAGCCGAGATAGACCGGATTTTCAGGCATCTGCCGCTCGCGCTTGCCCTGTCGGTCGACCTGCCAGATTCTGGAAGCTACCTTTCGCTGGAGGTGCTGGGTGTGCCGGTCTTGGTCATCCGGGGCCAGGATGGGCGGGCGAGGGCATTCCTGAACTCCTGCCGGCATCGGGGTGCGCCGCTGTGCGCGCCTGGCCGGGGCCGGACCTCCTTGTTGACCTGTCCGTACCATGCATGGAGTTATAACCAGCGGGGTAGCCTGGTCCGGATTGCCGCTGAGCCTACCTTCGGTGAGGTCGCCAAAGACCGACTGTCGCTGGTGGCCCTCGATTGCCATGAACGAGCCGGCCTGATCTGGGTCGCGCTGACGCCGG
>JAUMBX010000202.1:837-11153 GCA_032119515.1 Steroidobacteraceae bacterium
CCCATGACATTGATGGCTGGCTCGGTGGCTTCAAGGCCGAGCTTGAGTCACTGCGCCTGGGCGAATGGCACATTTTCGAGCAAAGGGAGCTCGCAGGGCCGGGCTGGAAAGTCACCATGGATGGTTACCTGGAGGCCTATCATCACGATGCCGTTCACGGCAGGACGGTTGGCAAGTACACACTCGGCAACCTGCTGGTGCTGGATACCTTCGGTCCCCACCAGCGATTGACGTTTGCACGTCGCTCCCTGTCCGAACTCGAGAGCCAGCCGCAGGAAGAGTGGCAGCCCGAGCAGCATATCCGCCTGATCCATTCAGGATTTCCCAATCTGTCAATTTCCGGTGTAGTGGGCGGCCATTGCCTGGTCAGCCAGGTGTTCCCCGGGCCGGGGCCCGAGACCACGACGACCAGGCAGACCATACTCTGCGCCACGAAGCCGGAGAGTGATGCCGAGCAGGCTGCTGCACGGCTCTTCAGCGACATGGTCCTGCAGGCCGTGCGTGATGAGGATTACGCCATCGGTCTGGGCATCCAGCGTGCGATCCGTACCGGTGCCATGGATGGCTTTACGCTCGGCCGCAATGAGCCGGCTGTCCAGAACTACCACCGCTGGGTGGAGCACTTCATGCAGTTGGACGTGCGGCCATGAGTGATGAGCGGCTGAGTGTGCTCGAACGGCGCGTAGCGGCGCTCGAGGCGCGGGAGCAGATCCTGGCACTGGTGACCCGTTATGCCGTGGCCTGCGACACTCATGACATGCCCACGCTGGGCAGCTTATTCGCAGAGGATGCCGAATTCGACTCTCCGAGCGGAGTCATGGTGGCCAAGGGACGAGACGGAATCCTCAGCATGTTTGCCGAGCTCTTCCGTATTCGGGGCCCTGCCTACCATTGGACCCACGATGTCATCGTCGACGTCGACAAGTCAGACTCGAGCCTGGCAACAGGTGTGGTGTACAGCCATGCCGAGACTACGCCCAATGGCGTTGTCAGCCTCGCCGCCATGCGCTATCAGGATGTTTACCGCCAAGAGGGCGGCCGATGGCTGTTTTCTCGCCGGTGCATCAGTTTTCTGTATTACGTTCCGGCTATGGAGTACCTGTCTGGACTGAACCAGTCGAGGCGGCTGGTTTTTGGCGATCAGCGACTGCCTGCAGACTATCCGGAGCGCTTGCAGTCATGGCAGGACTTCGAGGATCGGGGGTTCCGTATTGTAGAATAGGCGCATGGATCGCGAGCATAACCGGGCCCTGCGCGAGACCGGCTTCTGGGGTCGCCGGGGTGCGGGCTGCCTGTTCCTGGCTCGTGATACAGGGCGGCTATGCATCGCCCACCGTTCGCGCTACGTTCAGAGTCCCAATACCTGGGGCACCTGGGGGGGCGCGCTGGACGGGGCAGAGTCGCCCGAGGAGGCGGTGCTGCGCGAGTCCCGTGAGGAAAGCGGATATCGGGGGCCGATCGAACTCGAGCCGCTTTTCGTCTTTCGCCACCCGAGCGGTTTCACCTACCACAATTACCTGGCCTGTGTACCTACCGAGTTCGAACCCTGCCTGAACTGGGAGACCAGCGCCTTTGTATGGACGACATGGGAGCGCATTCCAGACCCGCGCCATGCCGGCCTCGAGGCCCTGCTGGCGGACCCTGACAGCCTGAAGGTCATCCTGCTTGCTGCAGGATCGGGAATGGCCGAGACCGGCTAGGCTCTCCCATCCATGCCGCGCAGGAAGCGAAGCCCTACGGACGGACCGCCCACGGAGCTCTCGAGAAGCGCACTCGAGGCCTTCATCCGCTGCCCCTACTGCTTCTATCTTCATCGCCGACTCGGCATCAAGCCTCCTGAGCAGTTTCCGCTCACGTTGGCTACCGCGACCGATGCGCTGCTCAAGAACGAGTTCGACACCGTGCGCCACAATGGCGGCCGCCATCCGCTGTGGGAGAGGGAGGGCCTGAACGTCCGGGCCTTCAACCACCCGCAAATCGACGTCTGGCGGCAGAACTTCAAGGGAATCCGTACCCTGCACGAACCGACTGGGACCACCATTTACGGCGCCGTGGACGACGTTTGGGAAAATCTCGATACCGGCCAGCTGCACATCGTCGACTACAAGTCCACGTCCAAGCAGGGCGATCCCTCCCTGGAGGGTGGCTTCGGTGACGGCTATCGCCGCCAGATGGAAATCTATCAATGGCTGTTCCGGCAGGAGGGTTTCGACGTACACCCGGCGGGTTATTTCCTCTACGTGAATGGCAGCAAGCGTGGTGGCTTCTATGGTGAGGCGCTGGCCGGCCGCATGTTGTTCGATACCGTCCTTTTGGTGCACGAGGGTCAGGACGACTGGGTTGATAGCGCGGTGACCCGGGCGGTGGAGTGTCTGCACGGTTCCTTGCCGGAGCCGTCTGCGACCGGGTGCGACAGCTGCAGATATTTCCAGGAAAGATCAGGGGTCGTCAGGCCATGATGCGCCATAGGGGGTGGCTCATACTGGTACTGTTTTCCGTATTGGTGATGTTGCTAGGCGCCGCGGCCGTTGGCCAACGAGCGGAGCACGCAGCCTTGGAGGCCCTCGCCGAGGGTCGCGGTTGGTACATGGGAGCCACTGGCGAGGATGAGCCGCCACCGAGAAGCATTGCTGGTCCACGCACGGGTTGGCTCGATGCGCAGGGTAGCGAGGTGATCGAGCTGCAAGTGAGCGGCCTGTCGGAGGCGCTGGTGATTGCGGCATGTGATGCCGATTGTGGAGACCTCGACCTCAGGCTGCTGGACTCAGACGGCCAGACCTTGGCAGTGGATGAGGAGCCGGACTCATTTCCAGTGCTGTTCATCGAATCCGGCGATCGTCGCCAGCTCGAGGTCGAGGTGACCATGTCCGCCTGTGCTGCCTCGCGGTGTGCCTATGCGCTGGAGGAGCTCCAGTATGACGACCAGGGCGTGGGCGGGTCCGGAACGTGCTTTGCCGTCTCCCCTGACGGGTTGCTGATGACGGCATGGCACGTCGTGGAGGGGAGTACCGAGCTGGTGGCGACCTTCCCAAGCGGCTTCAGTCGCCGGGCGACCCTGGTAGTGGGATCACCGGCCAATGACGTGGCCCTGCTCAGGATTCCCGATTGGAACGGTGCGTGGCTCCCTCTCGCCCAGCCCAGTGAAGCTGCGACAGGTCAGCCTGTATTCACCGTGGGCTACCCAGACCCGGACCTGCTGAACCGAGACCCGAAATTTACGGAGGGTTCGGTTTCGGCGCTGACAGGCTTTGAAGGTGAGGTTGCGACCCTGCAGATGCAGGTGCCGATCCAGCCAGGAAACTCCGGCGGCCCCCTAGTTTCCCACGAGGGGCTGGTTATCGGGATCGTCCAGAGTATCGTGCAAGAGGGCGATGACGGCACACCCATGCAGCTGGTCAACTACGCGGGAAAATCGGAGTTCGCCGCGCTGCTGCTGCCGCCCCACGTGCGCGCCATGCCGCGTCCCGTCTCCAGATCCAGGCAGCAGGCCATCGATCGCGCCTTGGCGGCAACCTGCCGTCTTGAGGTGTCGTGAATCGTGCGCCGGAATGCGACCCACCAAAGGGTGGAAGGTCAGTTCTTTCGCCTGCAGCCTGCCGAGCAGTATTTCACTTGTTCCCAGTTCCTGGCCCAGCGCTTGCGCCAGGTCATGTCCCGGCCGCACGCGGCGCAAGGCTTTGATGGCAGGGACTGCTTGTTGCCCTTGTAATGCCCTTCACGCCCGGCCATCTTGGTGCGTTGCTCCCTGAAAATTCATGAAAGACATGTGAGTGGCCGGAGATTCAATCCCGGTCGAGATAACGCTCAAGACCGGGGGGGTAGCGTTCACCGGCGACCACTGACGGATCAAAGGCAGCCGAGAGTGCGGCCAGGTCCTCCGCAGCCAGTGCAAGCGAGGCGGCCGCCGCATTCTCTGCCAGCCTCCCGGGATCCTTGGTTCCGGGGATCGGGATGATGTCATCGCCCTGGGCCAGGACCCAGGCCAGCGCCACCCGCGGCACGCTGGCGCCAAGGCGCTGGGCGATGGACTCGACTACAGCCAGCAGCTGCCGGTTCCGGTCGAAGTTCTCGCCCTGGAAGCGGGGCATCCGGGCGCGATAGTCGACTGCCACGTCGATCGCCTCTGCGCGCGGTACTTGCGGGGTGAGCAGCCCGCGGCCCAGGGGTGAATAGGGCACCAGCGCGACGCCCAGGCTGCGACAGGTGTCCAGGATCCGGCCCTCGACGCCGCGCTCGTACAGCGAGTACTCGGACTGCAGGGCGGCGATGGGGTGCACCGCGTGGGCGCGGGCCAGCGTGGTGGCGCTGGCCTCCGACAGGCCGAGGTGTCGAACCTTGCCCTGCCTGACCAGTTCGGCCATGGCGCCCACCGTGTCCTCGATGGGCACTTCCGGATCGACCCGGTGCTGGTAGAACAGGTCGATATAGTCCGTGCCCAGCCTTTGCAGTGAGGCCTCGCAGGCCCGGCGGACGTTGGCCGGAGTGCTGTCCACGCCCGCCATCCGGCCGTCCTGGATCCTGAAGCCGAACTTGGTGGCGATGACCACCTCTCGCCGGCGGGGACCCAGCACCCGGCCAAGCAGACGCTCGTTGCCGTAGGGACCATAGATCTCCGCGGTGTCGAAGAAATCGATGCCGAGTTCCAGCGCCTTGAGGAGCGTTTCCTCCCCGCTGGATTCATCGCCGGGACCGTAGGCCTGGGTCATGCTCATGCAGCCCAGGCCCATGGCCGAGACGGCCGGTCCGTGACGGCCCAGTGTTCTCTTCTGCATGGCCTGCTCCCATCTGGTCCCGATCAGAGTATACGGAATGCCTGTACGGGCATACAGGTCACCCGGTGGGCCATCCGCAGGGGCATACTTCCCCGATGAACGAAATCATCCTGCTCGGATCCGTGATCGTGGCCTTCGCGGGTGGCCTTGGCATCGGCCTCAGTTGGGGTCGAAGTCACCTCGCTACCGAGGCACGCCTGAAAGACACCTTCGGTGCGCTGGCTGCCCAGACCCTGCAGGCCAACACCCAGCAGTTGCTGGAGCTCGCCAGGACGCAGATGGCCACAGCTCAGGCAGAGGCGCGCGGCGACCTCGACAAGCGTCAGCAAGGCATTGCCGAGCTCGTCAAGCCGGTCCGCGAATCGCTCGACAAGGTCGACCAGCGCATCCGCGAGCTGGAGATGAAGCGCGAGGGTGCGTATGCGGCCATTGCCAGGGAGCTCGAACAGTTGCGTGACAGCCAGCACCAGCTCAAGCACGAGACCGGCAACCTGGCCCGTGCCCTGCGTGCGCCGCAGGTGCGCGGCCGCTGGGGCGAGCTGCAGCTCAAGCGGGTGGTGGAGATGGCGGCCATGGAGGAGCACGTCGACTTCCAGACTCAGGCCTCGGTCTCCACCGAGGAGGGCAACCTCAGGCCCGACCTCAGGGTGCACCTGCCCGGTGGCAAGTCGGTCATCGTCGACGCCAAGGTGCCCCTCATGGCCTATCTGGAGTCGCTGGAGGCCGAGGACGAGCCCGCGCGCCAGGCGAAGCTCGCCGATCATGCGCGACAGGTAAAGGATCACGTGCGCAAGCTCTCCCAGAAGCAGTACTGGGACCAGTTCGCTGAGACGCCGGATTTCGTGGTGATGTTCATCCCCGGCGAGGTATTCTACAGCGCCGCCCTGCAGGCCGATCCCCAGCTGATGGAGGAGGCGGTCATCCAGAAGGTCGTGCTGGCCACGCCCACCACGCTGGTGGCACTCCTGCGGACCATCGCCTTCGGGTGGCGGCAGGAGGCCCTGGCCCACAACGCGCGGGATATCGCCGAGCTGGGCAAGACGCTTTACGAGCGCGTCGGCAAGGTGGCCGAGCACTGGTCTGGCGTGGGTGGCAACCTGCAGAAGGCAGTGGACGCCTACAACAAGGCCACGTCGTCTCTGGAGAGCCGGGTGCTGGTCACTGCCCGGCGTTTTCGCGACTTGCAGGTCGGAATCGAGCGCGAGGAAATTTCCGAGCTGAGGCAGGTGGGCTCGCTGATTAACAATCCTCAAAGTGAAGAGATGCAGGGATTGTTGCCCGCACTTTCCGGCCCTGCGGAAACTCCCGATGGCAGCGGAGGGCGCCATGACTAGCATGCAGGAAACAACAGAAGGGAAGGACACCATGGAAACTCGCGCATCGGTTGCGCTGAGCGTCATCATCTGTCTCGCACTGATCCTGATCGGTGGCTGCAGTATCGGGGGCGCCCAGCCGCGAGACGAAACCATCCAGCGGTACGATGCATCAGGGATGGAGCTGGAAGACCTGCGCGGCGTCGACCTGGCCTGGTTCCGGCCGGCCACCGATTTCTCCCGCTATGACGCCGTGATCGTCGAGCCGGTGACGGTCGACTTCCTCGAGGACTGGGACGTCAAGCGGCCCGGTTCCGCCTTCTCGGTCACCGATAGGGAAATCGAGAAGATGCAGGCCGACCTTGCCGATACGGTCTACGACAAGTTCACCCATGAGATCCAGCAGGGCAAGAAGTATCCGCTGGTCACCGAGCCGGCTGCGGGCGTGCTGCGTATCAAGCTGGCCCTGGTCGACATGCGCCTTAACGCACCCGACTTCCAGTATCCAGGTCGGCTGGAGCAGTACGCGCGCTCTGCCGGGGAATGGACCCTGGTCGCGGAGCTGGTCGATGCCGAGTCCGGCGAGCTGGTGGGCCGGTTGATGGACCACTGGGTCGATCCCGATGAGGAACGGGCCAAGCGCTTCACCCGCATCGAAAATGACCTGGCGCTCAGTCGGGCGACCCACGTCTGGGCCGAGGCCGTGCGCCGGAAACTCGAGGTATCCCAGATCCGGATGCGCATGGAGGGCGCGGGAGAAGGCCTGCGTCGCACGGAAGGACAACCGGAGCAGCCCTGATGAGAAAGCCAATGAAATCCATGGCCGCCGTCCTGTTGAGCGGGACGCTTGTCCTGGCGGGCCATGCCTCCGGCCAGGTCAACGAGGTGCCGATGCAGGGCATGGGCAACGAGTGGGTCAAGCAGCTCGAGCTCAGGGGCAAGCTCGACTGGGAGTGGTTGCGTACCTATCCGACCGAGGTCTATTTCGCTACCCGGCGCGAGGCGTCCCGCGAAGCTGACGTCGTCACCCTGTGGACCCGGATCGAATATCGCGACCTGCAGGAGCGGCCCAATCCGCACCGCAGCATCGCCAGCCAGGACCAGTGGGATTGTGCCGGTCGCCGCAAGGCCAACCTGCTGACCGTGTTCTACCGCCAGTCCAACCTGGTTGATTCCGCGGGCACCTCGAGCTCGAACCTGACCGACTGGCAGGTCATCGAGCCGGGCACGCTAGGTGAATTGCTGCTGGAGTTCGCCTGCGGGGTCGAGCCCGGCTAGGCCGCACGCCGCACCTTCTTGGCCGGTCGGCCTCTGGTTGCTCTCATGGCACAGCCATCGGCATAGTGCGTGCCATGGGTAAACATCAGTTTCAGAACCAGGTGACTCCCCCGTCCCGCAGGTCGAGCGGCTGGCTGGATCACTTCCTTGATGCGGTTGAGCGGGGCGGCAACGCGCTGCCGCATCCTGCCACGCTGTTCGCCCTGCTCGCCCTGTTGGTGATTCTGGCATCCTGGGTGGCGGCCCAACTCGGGCTCATGGTCGAGCACCCCACCACTGGGGCGGCAGTCACGGCAGTCAACCTGCTGAGTATTGCCGGGCTACACCGCATCCTGACCAGCCTGGTCACCAATTTCACGGGCTTCGCGCCACTCGGCACCGTCTTGGTGGCGCTGATCGGCATCGGGGTGGCTGAGCATTCCGGGCTGATCGCCGCAGCGCTGCGCCGCTTGGTGCTGGCCTCGCCTCGCCGTCTACTGACCCCGATGCTGGTCTTTGCCGGGGTCATGTCCAACATGGCCAGCGAGATCGGCTATGTGCTGCTGATCCCCTTGGCCGGGCTGATCTTCCAGTCTGCCGGTCGGCACCCGATCGTGGGCATGGCCGCGGCCTTTGCCGGCGTCTCGGGCGGCTATTCAGCCAACCTGCTGATCGGCACCATCGACCCCTTGCTGTCGGGCCTGTCGCAGGAGGCGGCAGGGATCGTGGATGACGGTTATCAGGTGAGCCCGCTGGCGAACTGGTACTTCATGATCTTCTCCACCCCGCTCGTGACGCTGCTGGGGTGGTTCGTGGCCGAACGGTTTACGGCGCCCCGCTTTCCGGATCCTGTTGCGCCCGGCGATCGCCCTGAGAACGGTCAACCGCCCGAGCCAATGGACGCCACCGGGCAAAGCTTCGCCGCCGGTCCGCTGTCTGCCACCGAACGGCGGGGTCTGCGCCTTGCCTTGGGTGCGGTCATTGCGCTCACCCTACTGATCGTCTGGTCCATGTTGCCGGTCGGTTCCGCGCCAGGAGCCGGGTTCCTGCGCAATCCGGCGACCGGAGAGTTGCTCAACTCGCCCCTGCTGTCGGGCGTGGTGGCGGTCATCTTCCTCTACGGGCTCGTCAGTGGCGTGGCCTACGGTGTGGGGGCGGGGACCATCAGGAACGACAGTGACGTCATTAAGGGCATGGGACAGAGCATGTCCACGCTCGGCACCTATCTGGTGCTGGTGTTCTTCGCTGCCCAGTTCGTCGCCTTTTTCAACTGGACACAGCTCGGGCTGATCTTCGCCGTCAACGGAGCAGGCCTGTTGCGGGCGCTCGACTTGCCGGCGGTGCCATTATTCATGTCGTTCATCGTGCTGACTGCCGTGGTCAATTTGTTCATGGGTTCTGCCTCGGCAAAGTGGGCACTGATGGCTCCGATCTTCGTGCCGATGTTCATGCTGCTGGGTTACTCGCCGGAACTCACCCAGGCGGCGTACCGCGTTGGCGATAGCGTGACCAACATCATCTCGCCGATGATGAGCTACTTTGCGCTGATCATCGCTTTCTTTCAGCGCTACGAACCACGTTCGGGCCTCGGCACCCTCGTTGCGGTGATGCTGCCCTATTCGCTGACCTTCCTGCTGGGCTGGTCGCTCTTGTTCGCTGCCTGGCTGGCCCTCGGGTTGCCGGTCGGTCCGGCCTCTCCCCTTGAGTACGCCGTCGGGTCATGAGCGGGCGCTTGCCGTCGGCCGATGAGCCACGACCCTTCGTGGTTCCTTGCGCGCGGCTCGACTGGCGGGCTCCGCTGCGCTGGCTGCGACTCGGTTGGCAGGACTTGCGTCGTGCGCCGCGCCTGAGCCTGATTTTCGGTGCCGTGATCCTGCTCGTGAGCCTTGCCGTCAGCGCCCTGGCCTGGCAGCTCGGGCGATTCGCGCTGCTGGCGGCCCTGCTCTCGGGCTTCATCTTCATCGCGCCACTGCTGGCGGTGGGGCTTTATGGCGTCAGCCGGGCCCTGGAGGAGGGACGGGAGCCCAAGCTCCTCGACAGCCTGCGGCTGGCCGCCAGCGTGTCGGGCCAGGCAGCAGTGTTTGCCCTGCTGCAGGTGGTGGTGCTGTTCACCTGGTCCCGGGCCGGCATGATGGTAAGCGCCTTCGTGGAGATCGAGCCGGGCAACCTGCACTCCCTGCTTGAATTCCTCATCGTGGGTTCGGCCATCAGCACCGTCTTTGCGGTGCTCACCTTCGCAACGGCGGTCTTCAGCCTGCCGATGATCGCCGACCGGGAGGTCGCCATGGTGACGGCAACGGTCTCGAGTATCCATGCGGTGCTGCGCAACAAGCGGGTGACCGTCTTTTGGGCGGCCCTGATCGCGGGCCTGACCTTGCTCGGCTTCGCCACCCTGTTCCTCGGTCTGGCGCTGGTCATGCCGTGGCTCGCCTACGCGGCCTGGCACAGTTACCGCGATACGCTTGATGCCTCGAGCTGGCCAGAGCTCCCGGCCGGGACCCGACCCTGAGCGCTACCCAGCCTTGCGCTTGAACTCGACCTCGGGAAAGCCGGCATTGGCGGACTCGCGCATCTTGTCGTAGTAGACGTTAGCGCCGCCGAAGTAGATCAGGACCCGAGGTTTCTTATCCTTCAGGTTGGCGCCCATCATCCAGGAATGGGCCTTGTGGCCCTGGGCCATCAGCGTCATCTGGTGGATTTCTGCCGTGTGGGCCGTCCAGGCGTCCTCGGCATCCTGCCGCGGCTCGCACACCCCGTAGCCTTCGCCCTTCATCTTCTTGATGCAGTCCACGATGTAGAGGATGTTCTGCTCAATGGAAGTGGGCAGGTTGGCAAACGGCGCCTGCGGGCCGGTAATCATGAACAAATTGGGGAAGCCGGCGACGAAGACCCCCATGATGGAGCTTGACACTTCCTGCCACTTATCCTTCAGCAGCACGCCTTGCTGGCCGCGAATTGGCAGGGCTTCCTGCGC
>JAUMBX010000203.1:0-9582 GCA_032119515.1 Steroidobacteraceae bacterium
CTTTCCCGATCGCTTGTAAGTATTGGTCGGAGCGAGAGGATTTGAACCTCCGACCCCTTGCACCCCATGCAAGTGCGCTACCAGGCTGCGCCACGCTCCGACCGTAAGGAAATGATAGACGAAGTTGAGACGCCTTGCGCGCCCCGCATCACCCTCAGCGCCGCAGGATCCTCAGGATCTCCTCGAGCTCGGTGCGCACCTGACGCACCACCTGCTGGCTGTGCGACACATCTTCGCGCGCTTCCTCGCCATCGAGCTTGTTGCGGGCCCCACCGATGGTGAAACCCTCGTCATACAGCAGGCCCCGGATCTGGCGAATGATGATGACATCCTGCCGCTGGTAATAACGACGGTTGCCACGCCGCTTGACCGGCTTCAGTTGCGGAAATTCCTGCTCCCAGTAGCGCAGCACATGAGGCTTGACGCCGCATAATTCGCTGACTTCACCAATGGTGAAGTAGCGCTTCGCCGGAATCGGCGGCAGCAGGCTATTCTGGCTGGGTTCCAACATACGCTTCGACCCTGGCCTTCAGTTTCTGCCCCGGACGGAACGTGACCACCCGACGGGCGGAGATCGGAATCTCCTCCCCGGTCTTGGGGTTCCGGCCCGGACGCTGGTTCTTGTCCCGTAAATCGAAGTTGCCAAAACCCGACAACTTCACCTGTGCCCCCGTCGACAGCGCAGTGCGGACCTCTTCAAAGAACAGGTCTACCAACTCGCGCGCCTCCCGCTTGTTGAGGCCCAGCTGATTGAACAGCGCCTCCGCGATTTCGGCCTTCGTCAACGCCATACGCGTCTAATTCCTTATTCTCGCGCCGCAGTCTGTGCTGAGGCGCGACACTACTGCCGCCACCAACGCATCGGCGTCCTGGTCGGTGAGTGTCCCTTCAATCTTTTGCAAAATCAACCCCATAGCGACACTTTTGAATCCGGGTTCGAGTCCGGTGCCTCGGTAGACGTCGAAGACTCGAACCTCTTTCAGCGCGCTCCCCGAAGAAACACTAACACTTTCGAGGATTTGGTCCAACAAGATCGACTCGGCTACCACCAGCGCGAGATCTCTACGTACTGAAGGATAACGTGAAATTGCTTTATAAACAGGCGGCTCTGACATAAAGCTCAAATCTACATCGAGCTCGAAAAGCAAGGGTGCCGACCTTAACCCGTAGGCCACGAGCAGCGCGGGGTGCAATTCGCCGATCCAACCTGCCGAGTTCTCTCGAATAATCACCCTCGCCGTCCGTCCGGGATGTAGAGCCGGGTGTTCTGCGGGCTCGAAACGGACATCGGCCGTGCTGTTGCTTAGCTGCAACAGCGCTTCAAGATCCGCCTTCAGATCGTAGAAATCCACCTCGCGACGGTCCCCGGACCATTGCTCAGGCAGTGCGCCGCCCCAGGCTACTGCCGCCAGCATGTCTTTTTCTTCGCCTCCGGCGGGAAACACGCGACCGTGCTCGAAAAGCCGAACGCGGTCGCGCTGCCGGCGCACGTTACCGGTGAGGGCTCCCATCAATCCTGGCCACAGGGAGAGCCTCATGGCTGCGAGCTCCGCCGACAACGGGTTCGCCAGTTCGACGAGCTCTGCCCTCCCGGCCAGGCGCAGCTGCTCGTCCCTCCCGGTAAACGCGTAGGAAATGACTTCCTGGTAACCCCGGTCTGCCAGCAGTCCAAGGTAGCGCCTGGCCGGCACCCGCGCCTCGGTGCTGGAGGCGGCTACCTGGGGTCCCGTTGCATCCACCGGCTCGATGCGGTCGTAACCGTGGAGGCGTGCGACCTCTTCCGAGATCTCTTCGGGGAGCGCAATGTCGAAGCGATGGGAGGGCGGCAGGACCCGTAGGTCGTCGCCCGACCGGCTGACCTGCATGCCCAGTGCGGTCAGGGATTCGACGACGGTCGCCGTCTCCAGCTGGAGGCCCAATCGCTTTTCGAGGAAACCGATCGATACCTCGATGGGGTTGCGTTCGAGACCCGGAAGGGCCTTGCCAGAGACCACGGTAGGTCCCGGCTCCCCGCCGGCAATCTCCAGGAGCAGCGCCGTGGCCCGTTCCATGGCCCGTTCCTGCAAGTCCGGATCCACGCCCCGCTCGAAGCGCTGTGAGGCATCCGTCTGCAGACCAAAACGACGGGCCCGCCCGCCCACTGCGGCAGGCTGGAAGAATGCGACCTCGAGAAACACGTCCGTCGTGTCCGGATCGATACCGCTGGCCTCGCCGCCCATGATGCCCGCCAAGCCGATCGGCCCCGAGGCGTCGGCGATCAACAGCACGTCCGGCCCCAGCGCCACCTCGCCGCCATCCAGCAGCCGGAGGGTCTCCGTGGGACGCGCCCAACGCACCCGTATGCCTCCGCTGAGGCGCCGAAGGTCGTAGGCGTGCATCGGCTGCCCCAACTCGAGCATGACCAGGTTGGTCACGTCCACGACCGGAGTAATGGATCGCAGCCCGGCCCGCCGCAGGCGCTCCTGCAGCCACATCGGAGAGATGGCGCCCGGTCGCACTCCGCGGATGACGCGCCCGACGAAAGTCGGACAGGCGTCCCCGGCTTCAAGCTGGACATCGAAGACATCCGGTAGCGTCGCAGCCACCCTCGGCACCGGGGGGGTGCTAAGCGGCATGCGGCTGATGGCCGCCACCTCCCTGGCGATACCCAGCATGGACAGGGCATCGCCCCGGTTCGGGGTGATCGACAGCTCGAGAACCGTATCGTCGAGCGCGAGGGACTTGGTCAGTGAGATGCCGGGCGGGTACCCCTCTCCCAGTTCGAGGATACCGGCGTGCCCCTCACCCAGGCCCAGTTCGCGGGCCGAGCACAACATCCCGTGGGATTCGACGCCCCTTAGCTGGGCGGTGGCAATCCTTACATCCCCCGGCAGGATGGCGCCCACCTGGGCAAAGGCAGTGACTAGTCCGGCTCGTGCATTGGCGGCACCGCAGACCACCTGCACGGGGGATCCCGAGCCATCCTCGACCTGGCAGACCCGGAGCTTTGCCGCATCGGGGTGGGGCTCGCAGGAGAGGATCCGCGCGACGACTACCCCTTCGAGGACCGGAGCTGCCCTCTCGATGGACTCCACCTCGAAGCCAGCCATGGTCAGGCGCTCGGCCAGCGTGCGGGCATCCCAGCCACTGTCAACCCACTCATGTAGCCAGCTGATACTGATCCTCATGGGCTCAACCCCTGTCGAACTGGCGCAGGAAATCGAGGTCGCCCTCGAAGAACAGGCGCAGGTCGTTGACCGCGTAGCGCAGCATGGCCATGCGATCGATCCCCATGCCGAAGGCATAGCCTTGCCAGCGCTCGGGATCGATACCAGCTGCCAAAAGCACGTTCGGATGCACCATGCCGCAACCCAGCACTTCCAGCCAGCCGGTGCCCTTGCAGGTACGGCACCCCGCGCCGTCGCAGAGCACGCACTGGATATCGACCTCGGCCGACGGTTCGGTGAACGGGAAATAGGAGGGCCGGAACCGCAGCTTGCGCGGGCGCTCGAAAAACTGTTCGATGAACCCGGAGAGCATTGCCTTCAGGTTGGCAAAGCTGACCTGTTCATCGACCACCAGACCCTCGACCTGATGAAACATCGGGGTATGGGTCAGGTCGGAATCACAGCGATACACCCGCCCCGGAGCGATGACCCTGAGCGGCAACGGCCCCTTCCGCAGCGCACGAATCTGGACCGGCGAGGTGTGGGTGCGCAGCAGCCGGCCATCCGGAAAGTAGAACGTATCGTGCATGGCCCGCGCCGGATGGTCAGCGGGGATGTTGAGCGCCTCGAAATTATGGAAATCGTCCTCGATCTCCGGCCCCTCGGCCACGCGGAAACCGGCTCCGGCGAAGATCTCCTCGATCCTGAGCCGGGTGCGGGTGACCGGATGCAGGCCCCCACTCTGCTGGCCGCGTCCTGGCAGGGTGACATCCAGCCGACCGGCGGCCAGTTGCTGCGCCAGTTGCGCGTCCTCCAGTGCCACACGACGGGACTCGATGGCCTCGGTCAGCCGATCCTTGACGACATTGATACGCGCCCCGGCCTCCCGCCGTTCTTCAGGTGGGAAGGAGGACAGCGCCTTGAGCTGAACCGTAACGGCGCCTTTCTTGCCGAGGGCCTCGACCCGTACGGTATCGAGGGCCGCCAGGTCTGCAGAGGCAGCAATACGGTAGAGGAATCCCTCCAGCAGCGATTCGAGGTCCATGGTCGCGACGGGTCGGGGCCCCAAGGCCCCGACCCTGATGCGTCAGGACTCGAGGGCGGCCTTGGCCTTCTGCGCAATGACGCCAAAGGCCTCCGGTTCATGAACCGCCAGGTCCGCGAGGGCCTTGCGATCCACCTCGATGCCTGCCTTCTTGAGGCCGGCGATCAGCCTGCTGTAGGACAGCTCAAATCCGCGGGCCGCCGCGTTGATACGCTGGATCCACAGCGCACGATAGTCGCGCTTCTTGATCCGGCGCCCGGCGTAGGCGTACTGCCCCGCCTTGATGACGGCCTGCTTGGCAACGCGATACACCTTGCGGCGGGCGTTGTAATACCCCTTGGCCTTGCCAAGGACCTTCTTGTGACGGCGTCCGGCGATGACGCCACGTTTGACTCGTGCCATGTGTGCTTGCTCCCTTCAGTCCGTCAGAGGTGTGGCAGCAGCTTGTCGAGCCGGCCTACGTCCGTCTCGTGCACGAGCTTGCTCGTCCCCAGCTGGCGCTTCCGCTTGCTGGGTTTCTTGGTGAGGATATGGCGCCGGTGTGCCTGGGCGCGCTTGTAACCGTTGGCGGTCTTGCGAAAACGCTTGGCCGCTGCCCGGTTGGTCTTCAACTTGGGCATCTCTACGCTCCTTTTTTAACCTCTTCGCACCGTCCATGACGGGCTGGAGGCGTCTCGGCGGCGAACCGCCGTTCACTTTTTGCCAATACCGGCCATTGGCCGGCTACTTCTTTTTCGGCGAGACGATCATCACCATCTGCCGGCCTTCCATGGAGGGCATCTGCTCTACCGAGCCGAGCTCCGCCAGGTCGGCAACCACCCGATCGAGGAGCTTGCGCCCCAGCTCGGTGTGGGCCATCTCGCGACCACGGAAGCGCAAGGTGATCTTCGCCTTGTCTCCCTCGGTCAGGAACCGCGTGAGGTTTTTCAGCTTGACCTGGTAGTCAGCCTCCTCGGTTCCCGGACGAAACTTCACTTCCTTGACCTGAATCTGCTTCTGCTTCTTCTTGGCCGAGTGTGCCCTCTTGTTCTGTTCGAACAGGAACTTGCCGTAATCCATGATCCGGCAAACGGGCGGCTCGGCCGTTGGAGAAACTTCCACAAGATCCATCGCCGACTCCGAGGCCATCTGCAGGGCCTGAAACCGACTGATGACACCGACTTGTTCCCCGTCGGCGCCAATGACGCGCAACTGCGGCGCAAGGATCTCCTCATTGCGCCTGGTGCGCTTGGTCGTTGAAATACCTAAACCTCCTGACTATCGCGACCGCGACTCGCCACGTCCTGGGCGATTCGCGCCGCCACCTCTTCCAGGGACATTACGCCCAAATCAGCCCCTGACCGTGTTCTGACGGCCAAGGACCTGGAAGCCATTTCCCGATCACCCGCTACCAGCAGGTACGGGACACGCGCGAGCGTGTGTTCGCGGATTTTAAAGCCGACTTTTTCGTTACGCAAGTCATATTCGACCCGAACCCCCTGATTCTTAAGGAATTCCGTGGCCTCGCGCACGAATTCGGCCTGTTTGTCGGTAATCGACAGCACCACCGCCTGCACCGGCGCCAGCCAGGTGGGCAGCTTGCCGGCGTGGTTTTCGATCAGGATGGCGATGAAACGCTCGAACGAACCCAGGATGGCCCGGTGCAACATGACCGGCGACCTGCGGCCGCCCGACTCGTCCACGTACTCGGCACCCAGTCGCTCCGGGACCACGAAATCGAGTTGCAGGGTGCCGCACTGCCAGTCCCGACCAATGGCATCGCGCAGCACGAATTCCAGCTTCGGCCCATAGAAGGCACCCTCGCCCGGGTTCATGGTGTAGTCGATACCAGTCGCCTCCAGGGCGGTCCGCAGCGCCCCCTCGGCGCGGTCCCAGGTGTCGTCCGAGCCCGCTCGCTGGGCAGGACGGTCGGAGAACTTGACCCTGACCTCGGCAAAGCCGAAGTCGCGGTAGACGGACATCAGCAGCTCGCAGAAGGCCACGGTCTCCGCACCGATCTGCGATTCGGTGCAGAAGATGTGGGCGTCATCCTGGGTGAACGCCCGCACCCGCATCAGGCCGTGCAACGCGCCGGAGGGCTCGTTGCGGTGGCAGGCGCCGAACTCCGCCATGCGCAGCGGCAGGTCGCGGTAGGACTTGATGCCCTGCTTGTAGATGAGCACGTGGCAAGGGCAGTTCATGGGCTTGACCGCGAGCGTCCTGTGCTCGGACTCCGCAATGAACATGTGCTCGGCGTAGTTATCCCAGTGGCCACTGCGCTCCCACAACACCCGGTCGAGCAGCTGCGGGCTCTTGACCTCCACGTAGCCGGCAGCCTCCAGACGGGCACGCACGTACTGCTCGATGGTCCGCCACAGGGTGTGCCCACGCGGGTGCCAGAACACGCTGCCGACGGCTTCTTCCTGCTGGTGGAACAGGCCCAGCTCACGGCCGAGCCGACGGTGGTCGCGCTTCTCGGCCTCCTCCAGACGGGTCAGGTAGGCCTTCAGCTGCTTCTCGTCTGCCCAGGCCGTGCCATACACGCGCTGGAGCATTTCGTTGCGGGAATCGCCACGCCAGTAGGCCCCGGCCAGCTTCATCAGCTTGAAGGCGCCGAGCTTGCCCGTGCTGGGCACGTGCGGACCCCGGCACAAGTCCTGCCAGTCTCCCTGACCGTAGAGGGAGATCTGCTCCCCAGCGGGAATGGACTCGATGATCTCCGCCTTGTAGTGTTCCCCGATGCCCCTGAAATGCACGACGGCCTGCTCGCGAGGCATCAGCCGCCGCTGGACGGGCAGGTCGACCTTGACCAGTTCGTGCATCCGGGCCTCGAACTTTTCGAGGTCCTCGGGCGTGAACGGGCGCTCAAAGGCAAAGTCGTAGTAGAAACCGTCATCGATGACCGGTCCGATGGTGACCTGGGCCGAGGGGTAGACGGACTGGACGGCCTGGGCCAGCAGGTGCGCAGTGGAATGCCGGATGATCTCCAGCCCCTCGGGATCACGTGCCGTGATGATCCTCAGCGCGGCATCTGTTTCGATCGAATACGAAGTATCCACCAGCCGCCCCTCGACCTCGCCGGCCAGCGCGGCCTTGGCGAGACCGGCACCGATGCTGGCGGCGACGGCCGCGACAGTCGTCGGCTGATCGAAGCTTCGCTGGCTGCCGTCGGGCAACGTGATGACGGGCATCTTGGTCGGTCCCGGTTCCGCAATAGGGTGGTGGGCGCGACAGGGATCGAACCTGTGACCCCTACCATGTCAAGGTAGTGCTCTACCGCTGAGCTACGCGCCCGAAAAGGGTCAACAATGTTACTGGAAGCGCCACCTCGCCGGCAACCGGGCTAGCCGGCCAGGCGGTCGGCCTCCCCGCCCAGGCTGAGTCGACGCAGCGTAGCGATCTCGTCCCGGATCCGGGCCGCTTCCTCGAACTCGAGGTTCCGCGCCAGCCGGTGCATCTCCTGCTCGAGCCGACGGATTTGCTTGACGGCCTGGGCCGGTGACAGGCGCTCCGGCGCCGGGACCAGGCTCGCGTCCGTGTCGACCTCGCCATGGGCCTCCATGTAGTCACGCACCGCCTTGCGGATGCTGCGCGGAGTGATCCCGTGCGCCTGGTTATGGGCCAGCTGCCTGATGCGCCGCCTCTCGGTCTCGTCCATGGCCCGGCGCATGGACTGGGTCACGACATCGGCGTAGAGGATGGCACGCCCGTTCACGTTGCGCGCAGCACGGCCAATGGTCTGGATGAGCGAACCCTCCGAGCGCAGGAAGCCCTCCTTGTCGGCATCGAGGATCGCGACCAGTGACACCTCCGGCAGGTCCAGCCCCTCACGCAGCAGGTTGATGCCCACCAGCACGTCGAAGCGACCGAGGCGAAGATCCCGGAGGATCTCGACCCGCTCGACCGTGCCCACGTCCGCGTGCAGGTAACGCACCCGCACCCCGTGCTCGTGCAGGTACTCGGTCAGGTCCTCGGCCATGCGCTTGGTCAGCGTGGTCACCAGGACCCGCTCCTCGCGCACCGCCCGCAAGCGGATCTCCGACAGCAGGTCGTCGACCTGGGTGCGAACCGGGCGGATCTCCAGTTCAGGGTCTATCAGCCCGGTGGGTCTCACCACCTGCTCGATGATCTGGCCCGACTTCTCCAGCTCGAACTTCGCTGGCGTAGCTGACACGTAGATCGTCTGCGGCTGGAGCTTGCTGAATTCATCGAAGCGCAGTGGACGATTGTCGAGCGCCGACGGCAGGCGGAAACCGTACTCGACGAGGGTTTCCTTACGGGACCGATCCCCGCGGTACATGCCCATCACCTGCGGGATACTGACGTGGCTCTCGTCGACGACCAGCAGGGCGTTGCGCGGCAGGTAGTCGAACAGGCACGGAGGCGGCTCACCGGGCTCCCGGCCGGACAGGTAGCGGGAATAGTTCTCGATCCCGGTGCAGTAGCCCATCTCGTTCATCATCTCGATGTCGAACAGGGTCCTCTGCTCCAGTCGCTGGGCCTCCAGCAGCTTGTCCTTGGCCCGCAACTCAACCAGGCGGCCCCTTAATTCTTCCTTGATGTCGTCGAGCACCGCCACCACGCGCTCTCGTGGGGTGACGTAGTGGGTCGAGGGGAACACCGTCAGGCGTGGAACCTTGCGCAGCACCGCCCCCGTGAGCGGGTCGAACCAGGCCAGGGAATCGATTTCCTCGTCGAAGAACTGGACCCTCACGGCCTCCCGGTCGGACTCTGCCGGGAAGATGTCCACCACGTCGCCACGCACCCGGAAAGTGCCCTGGCTGAGGTCCATTTCATTGCGGGTGTACTGCATGTCTGCAAGCCGGCGCAGCATCTGACGCTGATCCATGCGATCGCCACGTGCCAGGTGCAGGACCATCTTCAGATAGGACTCGGGATCACCCAGGCCGTAGATGGCAGAGACTGTGGCCACGATGATGGCATCTGATCTCTCCAGCAGGGCCTTGGTGGCCGACAGCCTCATCTGCTCGATGTGCTCGTTGACCGAGGCGTCCTTCTCTATGTAAGTGTCCGAAGAAGGCACATAGGCTTCCGGCTGGTAATAGTCGTAGTAGGACACGAAGTACTCGACCGCATTGTCAGGAAAGAACTCGCGGAACTCCCCGTACAACTGAGCAGCCAGGGTCTTGTTGTGGGCCAGGATGAGGGTGGGCCGCTGCAGCTGCTGGATGACGTTGGCGATGGTGAAGGTCTTGCCCGAACCCGTCACCCCCAGCAGCGTCTGGTGGGCCAACCCCGATTCCACGCCCTCGATCAGGCCGGCGATGGCCGCGGGCTGGTCGCCCGCCGGAACATAGTCGGCTTTCAGGTGGAAGGTAGACACTCCGCAATTGTAGCCAGAAATCACCGCGTATCCTTGACTTGCAGTGGCAACTTCCAGAGACTTGGCGC
>JAUMBX010000203.1:9592-10276 GCA_032119515.1 Steroidobacteraceae bacterium
GAAGGTCTTTCCCGAGCCCGTGACGCCCAGCAGTGTCTGGTGTGCAAGGCCGGATTCCAGCCCATCGACCAGCTTCTGGATCGCCGCCGGCTGGTCGCCGGCGGGAGCGTATTCGGCGCGCAGCCTGAACTCTGGGTGCACACTCATCCGGTGGTGTCCTTGCGTCCCTGGACAGGCAGCGTGCCCGCCTTGCGAGTCGCGCGCAAGCCATTGAGGCGCCTTGACTTGCGGGCCTCCTTGGCCGAGAATTCCGCGCCCTTCATGCGCCAGTTCCCCGATAGCTCAGTCGGTAGAGCAACGGACTGTTAATCCGTGGGTCGTTGGTTCGAGTCCAACTCGGGGAGCCACTTTCAAAGCGGGCCTTCCAGCAGTGCCCTGTCCAGGGCTTCCCGCAGGGCTCATTTGGTGTTATTCATACCCCACTGCGGGGGGGCGAAGGGCTTTCCCGTGTTGACTGGGGGAGACCAAATAATGACCTTCTTGACAGCTGCGGCCATGCCGGCCCGGTACAGCCTCTCGCGCGGCGTACTGACCTCTATCTTGTCCCTGACGCTTCTCATCCTGGCCCTGCCAGCACTGGCCCAGCAGGCTGGTGACATTTCCGGTCGGGTGACTGACGCCGCGGGCTCCGGGATGGGTGGGGTGGAAATTACCGCGACCAGCGACGTGCTCCCTCAGCCAAGA
>JAUMBX010000204.1:0-3100 GCA_032119515.1 Steroidobacteraceae bacterium
TACGCGGTCTGCGCCCAGCTCCAGGCTGCCGACGTCGCCTCCATCAAGGCCGCCGGCTATCGCAGCCTCATCTGCAACCGACCCGACGGCGAGGAGTTCGGGCAGCCGCCGGTCGCCGAGATCGCCGCAGCAGCCGAGGCCGAGGGGCTCTCCTTCCACCACGTGCCGGTGATCTCCGGACGCATGACCCTCGAGGATGTTAATGCGATGGCGGCTGCGCTCGCCGAAGCGCCCGCCCCGGTGCTCGCCTTCTGTCGCAGCGGCGCTCGCAGCGGGAACATCTGGCAGGCAGTGCAGGAACTCAAGCCGTGAGCGGCGGCAGCTGACCCTTGGCCCTGGCCCGCTTCCTGCCGATCCTCGCATGGGGTCGCAGCTACAACGCTGCAACGCTCACCAGCGACCTGAACGCTGCAGTGATCGTGACCATCATGCTGATCCCGCAGAGCCTCGCCTACGCGATGCTCGCCGGCCTGCCCCCGGAAATCGGCCTGTACGCCTCCATCCTGCCGCTGGTGGCCTATGCCCTGTTCGGCACCAGTCGCACGCTCGCGGTGGGGCCGGTGGCGGTCGTCTCGCTCATGACGCTCACCGCAGCCAGTCGGGTGGCGGAACCCGGCAGCCAGGCCTTCATCGAGGCCGCCGTCGCCCTCGCCACGCTCTCCGGCGGCATGCTGCTGGTGATGGGTCTGCTCCGCCTCGGCTTCATCGCCAACCTGCTCTCGCATCCGGTGATTTCCGGGTTCATCTCCGCCACTGGCATCCTGATCGCGCTCGGGCAGTTGAAGGGCGTGATGGGTTACACGGAAGCCAGTCCCGTTCACCTGCCGACGCTGTCCATCGGCATCCCCGCACTCGCCTTCCTGCTATGGGTGCGCAAGGGACTGAAGCCGCTGCTGACGAGGGCCGGGCTGCCCAACCGACCGGCAGAGCTCATTGCTCGCGCCGGCCCGATCATGGCGGTGGCCGCCTCCACCGCGGCCGTCATCGCCTTCGACCTCGATGCCGCCGGCGTGCGCACCGTGGGTGCCGTACCGCAGGCCCTGCCCCCGCTGGGCCTGCCTGGTTTCGATGCCGCGCTCTGGCAGTCGCTGCTGGTGCCGGCGCTGCTCATCAGCACCATCGGCTTCGTGGAGTCGGTCTCGGTGGCCCAGACGCTCGCCGCCCGCCGCCGGCAGCGCATCCAGCCGGACCAGGAACTGATCGGCCTTGGTGCAGCCAACCTGGCCTCTGCCGCCTCCGGCGCCTACCCGGTCACCGGCGGCTTCGCCCGCTCGGTGGTGAACTTCGACGCGGGCGCGGAAACCCCGGCAGCCGGCGCCTACACTGCGGTGGGTATTTCGCTGGCGGCGCTGTTCCTGACACCCTTCCTCGCGCGCCTGCCGGTGGCCACGCTGGCTGCCACCATCATCGTCGCGGTATTGACGCTCGTCGATCTCAAGGCCCCGCTGCGGGTCTGGCGCTACTCGCAAGCGGACTTCTCAGCAATGGCAGCCACCATTGCCCTGACCCTTCTGGTCAGCGTCGAGGCCGGCGTGACGACCGGCGTAGTCCTGAGCCTCGCCCTGTTCCTGTGGCGGGCCTCACGTCCGCACGTGGCCGTGGTCGGCCAGGTGCCCGGCACCGAGCACTATCGCAACGTGCTGCGCCACCAGGTCATCACCCATCCCAACATCCTGACCCTGCGCATCGACGATTCGCTGACCTACCTGAACACCCGCTGGGTGGAAGAGTTCCTGATCGAGGAGCTTGCCGAGCATCCCGAGGTGCAGCACGTCATCCTGATGTGCTCGGCGGTCAATGCCATCGACGCCTCGGCGCTGGAGAGCCTCGAGGCGATCAACCAGCGGCTGGTGGACGGTGGACTGCAGCTGCATCTCACCGAGGTCAAGGGCCCGGTGATGGACCGCCTGCAGGACACGCACTTTCTCCAGGCGCTCAGCGGGCGCGTGTTCCTTTCCCAGCACCAGGCCGTCGAGGCCCTGCGCCAGGCCTGAAGCCGCCTCGGCGAGTCAGTTCAGCGGCGACTGGACGGGGCGACCGGCTTGGGTCCATTCGTGCATCGAGCCGTCATACAGGGCCACCCTGGGGTTGCCCACGATCTCGTGCATCACGAACCAGGCCCCGGAGGCGAGATGCCCCGTGTTGCAGTACGTGATGGAAGGTGCCTCGGGTGCAATGCCCTGGGCCACCAGCAGCCGTTGGTAATCAGCGGCCTTCAGGAACCTTGCGGCACCCCCGACCTGACGGGTGACCAGTTCCGGCGGCAGGGCGCGCGCACCGGGCAGATGACCACCGGCTGCTACCGTGGAGCGCCGCGATAGGCCATAAAACTGGTGAAGTTCGCGACCATCGACCAGCTGCACGTCACCCGCAACCAGCGCGGACTCCACCGTTTCCATGCCGGCGAAGAGATCGACCCTGAGCGGCCCGGCCTCCCAGTTGCCAGGCTCCGGGGTCGCGGCCGCTTCCACGCTCCACGCCCGACCCTCGACCAGCCATCCGGTCAGGCCGCCGTCCAGGATGGCGATGTTGTCGTGACCGTAGACCTTGAACTGCCAGTACAGGCGGGTGGCATCGTCGACGTCTGCCGTGGTGGCGCCCAGTGGTACCACGACCAGCGCTTCACCCTGCTGCACGCCCCAGCTGCGCACCATCGTGGTGAAGGCCTCCGCAGTCGGCAGCATGGCCTTGACCTTGCGTCCGTCGATCTCGCGCTCGACCCGCATAGTGCCGGGATCGACGAGCACCGCACCCGCGATGTGTCCCGCCGCCTCTTCCAGGATCGGCTGGCCCCCTTCCGCAGCGGGCTTCGCATACACGGGCGCCTTCACGAAGGACTCCGGAGTGCTCCCCACGTCGAGCACCCGGACCTTCTCGCGGTGGGCAGCCAGCCAGGCGGCATCCACCACCGGTCCCGGCAAGCGCTCTTCGGCCGAGGCAATGCCCTGCAGGCATGCCAGCATTCCCAATGTGGCCACAGCCAGAATCCTGTTCATCGCTGTCTTCCTCCGGTTCATCAGGGCCGTCCCGCCTGCGGCAAGGCAAGGATGGCCAGGGTATAGGTTCGACGATCCTGCAGCACGCGCTCGAGGGTGCGGCC
>JAUMBX010000205.1:0-1582 GCA_032119515.1 Steroidobacteraceae bacterium
CTGGCCATGGTGTTGGCCCTCGTGGTGGCGCTGCGTTCCGGCGCGCGCTCCCTCACCAGGATGGCTCGCCGCACGTTGACTTTTTCGGTGCTTGCGCTTTTTGTCGGCGACGGGCTGCTGGGTATTGCCCTCTACATCCTCCCGGACGCCTGGGTACTGGCCCTCGCCAGCTCGGTGCATGTGGCGGCCCTGGCCGGATTAGGCCTGTTCGGGTTGTTTGCGCGTCGAAGGCCAGAAATGCCGACCGGGGCGGTGCAGTCGCAGTCGCCTGCAGAGCAGACCTTGTCGCCCCTCAGTGCTGGCGCAGCGGGCCTGGCACTGATCGCCATGCTCTTCCAGGAAATTACCGGCAGGCAGGAGACCGAAAACCATTTCACGCTGGTGGCCAGCGTGGCGGTGCTGGGCCTCATAGTCATCCTCAGGCAACTGGTGGCCTCGAGGCTGAACGCATTATGGATGCTGGGGCAGCAGGATCGCCTCGAGGCAGAGGTAAAGGCCCGCACCGCCGATCTGGCCGCTGCCAAGGAGGCGCTTGAGCGGCTGGCCACCACGGATCAGTTGACCGGAGTGGCCAATCGCCGGCGTTTCGATCAAGTCATGGAGGAAATGACCGCCAGTTGCCGTCGCGCCGGCGAACCGCTGGGCCTGTTGCTCATCGATATCGACGCCTTCAAGGCTTACAACGACCATTACGGCCATCAGGGTGGCGATGACTGCCTGCGGGCCGTTGCTGCGGCGATGGCTCGCGAGGTTGGGCGCGAGACCGATACGCTGGCCCGCTTCGGCGGCGAGGAGTTTGCGGTGATCTGTCCTGGCACCCCGGAGCAGGGATTGCTGGTCCTGGGCGAGCGCTTGCGTTCGGCGGTCGAGGGCCTGGGCCTCGAACATCGCGCCTCCGCGTATGGCAGGGCAGTGACCATCAGCGTAGGAGCGGCCTCGATCACCCCGTCCCGTCACCTGCAGGATCACGACCTGGTGTCCTTTGCCGACCAGGCCCTCTATGCCGCCAAGGCGGCGGGCCGTAACCGCGTGGAAGCCTTCTCACGGGTTGCGTGTGCGCCCCCGGGGCCGGCGGCGGGAGGCTGACGTGCGGATATTGATGACCGGCGCGTCGGGATTCATCGGCAGGTACCTGTGTCCGGTGCTCGCCGGTGCCGGTCATGAGGTGATCGCCTGGGTGCAGACGTCGCGCCTGGACCGACTGGCGGGAGTCCAGCAGGTCGTCCGCGCGCCGAACGAGGTGAAGGGCCAGATTGATGCGATCGTGAACCTGGCCGGGGCTCCCATCGCGCAGGGTCGATGGAGCCCGAAGAGGCAGGCGCTGCTGCTGGCTTCTCGGGTCGACACGACCCGGTCCTTGCTCGAATGGATGGCCTCCGCCGGGCCAGTACGTGTCATGGTCTCTTCGTCTGCGGTCGGTTTTTATGGCGATCAGTCAGACCGGGTGATCACTGAGGAGGTGCCTGCGGGTGGCGGCTTTGCGGCTGAACTCTGCGCCACCTGGGAGAGAGAAGCGCTGAAGGCCACGGCTTTTGGAACCCGTGTCGCGTTGGTTCGTACCGGGATCGTCCTGGGTGCAGAC
>JAUMBX010000205.1:1592-5753 GCA_032119515.1 Steroidobacteraceae bacterium
CCGCCCCTCCCCCGGCCTGCACCCGCCCGGTGGGGGGAACTGGGGAAGTGGTGACTTGGGGGGTGGACTCAGGGTGGGGTGGGCATTGGGGGGGGGGCGCCCAGTACTTTCCGTGGATCCACGTCGAGGACATCGTAGGGATTTATAAGTGGTTGATCGAGGATTCAGCGCTGGAGGGTCCCTTCAATGCTTCGGCCCCGAATCCAGTCACTCAGGCTCAGTTTGCAGGGACTCTTGGTCAGGTACTCAACCGTCCGGCCATCATGAACATGCCTGCTTGGGCCTTGCGGCTGATGCTGGGTGAGATGGCAGATCTGGTGTTGACCAGCAGCCGCATGGTGCCAGCCCGCCTGCTGGAGGCAGGGTACCGCTTCGAAAAGCCCGATCTGCGACCGGCGCTCGAGTCGTTGCTCGGCGCTGATCAAAGGATGCGCTAATCGTCCTTCCTGCGTCCGCCGGTGCCGCGTTTCTCCGGACCCCCGTAGTACAACGCGCGATGTGAGAAAACACCGAAACGCCGGTCCTCATCTCCCTTCCTGCGATCCGCAAATTTCAGATAGCTGCAGCCACACTGCTCGGGCATGGTGCAGTTTTTTAGCGGAAGTAATGGCGCATCGGCCGCCAATAGGCGTTGACCGTCCAGCTTCTTGCTGGCGGCACAACGTTCTCCTTTGGAGACGATGGCGACGGCCGGGAACTTACCTGACATAAACTGAAGATTAATACGTCGCGGTGGCCTTGTGAACTCTTTTTGGGCCCGATGCCGCCCCCTGTTAATGTGCGCCCGGTCACAGTCCTCATCGCCCTACAGACATAAGCGCACGCCGCTGTGAGACACGTCGCACTTTCCGCCCGGGTACGCATGTACCGTTCACTTGCAGTAGAGAGAGGCGCAGTTTTCTGGTTGTGCCTCCGGCCTAGCGAGTTAACGAGGGGAGATCCCAGGGTGGACAAGTCCGTAGACCAGACACTTTCAACCGTGGGTGGTCCGCCGTCGCGGCTGAGCGTGGCACAGGTTGCACTGATCATCGCCTTCCTGATGATTGGTCCCTGGTATCTGGAGTGGAGGCTCGGAACCTTCAATCCCCATGCGCTGTGGTTCTCATGGCTGGTGTATGGCGCTGAGGTATTCGGCTTCTTCGGAGCACTCTGCTACATATATTCGTGCTGGCGGCTTAAGGAACGTCAGGCCCTGCCGGTGCCAGAGGGCAGGACGGCAGACGTCTTCATTCCGACCATCAACGAGCCCGTATACATGCTGCGCCGTACGCTCATCGCGGCCCAGCGCATGAAGCACGTCGGGCAGGTCTGGTTGCTGGACGACGGCAACCGTCCGGAAATGCGCCAGCTGGCCGAGGAAGTGGGGTGTCGTTACCTGGCACGGGAGCACAACACCCACGCCAAGGCCGGCAACCTCAACAACGCGCTGAAACACTGCGATGCAGAGTACATCGCGATTTTCGACTCCGATCACGCCCCAAGCATCGGTTTTCTCGACGAGACGCTTGGCTTCTTCAATGACCAGCGGGTGGCCTTCGTCCAGACCCCGCAGGATTTCTACAACCTCGATTCATTCCAGCATCGCGTGGACCGTGATCATTCGCTGGTGTGGAGCGAGCAGATGCTGTTCTTCAGGGTCATTCAGGCCGGCAAGGACCGTCTGAACGCAGCGTTTTTCTGCGGCAGCTGTGCCGTGGTGCGTAGGGCCGCGATCGAGGATGTCGGGGGCTTCGCTACGGGGACTGTCACCGAGGACATCCATACCTCGCTGCTGCTGCACAAGCGCGGGTGGAAGTCGGTCTACTATGGACGCTCCCTGGCTTTCGGCATGGCGCCGGCTGGCGCCATCCCGTTCCTGAAGCAAAGGTTGCGCTGGGGGCAGGGCGCCATGCAGGTCTGGCGCCGTGAGGGCGTGCTGTTCGGGCGGGGCCTGACCTTCGGGCAGCGGGTGTCCTACCTCGCCACGCTGATGCAATACTTTGAGGGCTGGCAGCGCGGCATCCTGTTCCTCGCGCCGGTCGTCGTGCTGGGCCTTGGCGTCATGCCCATCGTGGCCTTTGACCGCGATTTTATCGTCCACTTCCTGCCCTACATCGTCTTGAACTACTGGGTCTACGAGGAGGTGGCCCGGGGCTACGGACGCAGCCTGCTGACCGAGCAGTACACGATGATGCGCTTCGCCATCTTCGTCACTGCCACCTTTGGATTCTTCTTCCAGAGGCTTCGCTTCGTGGTCACCTCGAAGATGCTAGGTGAGGCCGACGCCACCCGGCGTACCTTGTGGCCCCAGCACCTGGTGCTGATCCTGAACTCCGTGGCCATACCGGTCGGGGTCTTCTACCACTGGCGCCTCGGACATCTGTCGACGGGTGCGGTGATCGCCAACATCATCTGGGCAGGCTTCGCCCTCGGAGTGGCAGCCTTGGCAATCGGCTACGCCATCCGGCTCGCCCGTCATCGCCGGCGCGAGTATCGTTTCCCACTCCCGGTTCCCTTCAAGCTGGCACGCGAACCTCGGAGTGTGATGGTCAGGGCTTCGGATATTTCTTCCCTGGGTTGCCGCTTGACCGGGCCGGTTGCCGTGACCGCTGTGGTCGGTGACCGCCTGGCTGGTCAGTTGCTACTGCCGGCGGGGCCACTCAAGGTGGACGCCATCGTGCGCTCGAGGCTGGTGGAAAAGCTGCGTAATGGCGAAGAGCGGATATCCGTCGGTTGTGAGTTCGACTGGAAGCACTACTCCGAGCGGATGCAGCTGGATGCTTTCCTGTTCGGCTCCGACCTGCAGATGCGGCTGAACGGCTGGCGCGAGCAGACTCCAACGCCTTGGGAGCGCGTAGGAGCCGTGGTGAGGGGGGCCTGGCGGGGTGCGAAATTGCCAAGGGCAGAGGGTTGGTCTCCGCTCGTTTACCGGGATCCCAATTCCGAGTCGGGTATCGGGGTCGGGTATATTTCACGTAACATAATGCCGAACGGCTCCCGGGCACTGGTGACGGTCTTCGGGATGCCTGGGGGGGCCCGGGTCGCGGCTCATGAGGTGACCGAGACCGGGGCCCAATTCGTCGACGGCGAGGTGGGTGAGCCCGAATTGATGGGCAGCAGGCACTCGCCGCTTTACCTGCACAGGCTGCAAGCGCAATGAAAAATGGGTTTCTGGTCGGGTTTCTGGCGGCGTGCTTTTCTATCCCGGCGGCTGCACAGGAGAACACGTGGTTCGCCGGCGCCGAGGGCTCAGAGACCTCCTATTCGGGCTATGTGGGCCTGATCGTTCCCAGCGATGGGCTGGCGGAGCAGGGCAGCGGCTGGTTCCAGCGCTACTGGGTCGATACCTTCGGCTATGAGTACCTGGGACAACCCGGGCTCATCGAGGCCGAAGCCTACGGCGCCGAGGCCGCCATAGGCTGGAGCGCGTCCTCAGCCGATGGGTACGGGGCCATTTCCATCGGTTATCGTTTCGTCGACACCGAATTGACCCCGGACGACGTGACCGCCAACGCCCGCGGCGGCAAGAGCGGCGCCAAGATCCAGTTCGACGGCGAGCGGCGTTTCTCGGCCGACTGGAAGGCCCAGGTCATCGCTTCCTACACCACCAGCTTTGATGGCTACTGGAGCCGGATGCGCCTACTCAACACCTCCAATGCCTCCGTCCACATGGGGCTCGAGGTCGCGGCCCAGGGCAATGACGAGTACGACGCGTGGTTGACCGGTCTGGTGGCAGTGTTCCAACCCTCGGACGGCGCCTGGTCGGTAGCCCTGAAAGCCGGTTACCGGTTCCAGGATGAGCTTGATGGCGCCTATGGTGGCCTAGAGTTGAGCAGGCGTTTCTAGCCCGGTCCTCGACCGTCCGGTCTGCTGAAAGCCCGAGTGATCGGGCTTTTTTTATGTCCAAAACTCCTGATTTATGTCAAACAAAAACTTGATCCAGTTCACATTTTTCGTAACCTGACATAACGCCGGGTGCCACCCGGTCTCGCCGGGGACCAAGGATGTCAGAAGGGGGCCTACGCAGCATCATCTCGGTGGTCACACTGGTGATCGCCGGGAGCGTCATCGGTGGCGCAGAAGCTGCCCGCCGACCGGCCAAGCCACCCAGGGCCGAGGCCAGTTTCGTCGACTGGCTGAATGCCCACGACACTCAGCGCTGGTCCATGGCCGATGGCTGGA
>JAUMBX010000205.1:5775-6914 GCA_032119515.1 Steroidobacteraceae bacterium
GGTCGCCTTTCGACAACGGCTGGGCAGCGGACCACGTTCAGTTTTCCAATGGCCTGCTGGAGATCCTGCTGGACGATACGTCCACGCGCGGGGAGCCCTATACCTCCGGCGAATATCGCACCAATGGGTACCACGGCTATGGCTGTTTCGAGGCCAGCTTCCGACCCATCGCGGTGCCGGGTGTGGTGACCAGCCTGTTCACCTATGCGGGCCCCTATGACAACGGCGGCAACGGGCTGCACAACGAGATCGACGTTGAATTCCTGGGCAACGGTTTCCGGAGTGATGGGACTACGCTACTGCAATTCAATTTCTGGACGAATTATTCCGGCGGCCCGACCAACGAAATTGATGTCCTGCTGCCCTTCGACGCGGCGGCCGATTTTCACCGCTATGGTTTCAAGTGGACGTCGACGGGAATCACCTGGTACGTGGATGGCGAGGTGGTCCTCGAGGTGCTGGACGATTCGAAAGCGCCGACTCCGAAGGCCACCGATTCGCTGCAGAAACTGATGCTGAACGCCTGGCCGGTGGACGCCAGCGCAGCGGGCTGGGCCGGAGAGTTTCAGTACCCGGGCAGCCCGCTGGTGGCCCAGTATGAGTGGGTGCGGTATCTGTCCGGTGAGGGCTGCAGTCTGGCGGATCCGCCCGTCGAGCCTCCACCGCCGCCCCCACCATCGGGTGGCGAGACCGATCTCTCAGTCGCCAACATCGGCCTGTCGGTGGTGGCCCGGGGAGCCCAGGTGGTCAGCCAGGTCCGGGTGACCAACGGCCAGGGAGCGGGGGTGCCGGGCGTGGCGGTCAGCGGAACCTGGAGCGGGGCTGTCACCTCCGGAGATCGTTTGAGGGAAACGGACGCCAGCGGCCTGGCCAGCTTTTATTCCTCACGTACGAAGGCCGTGGGGGAAGTGGTGTTTTGCGTGGATGACCTGGCCCGGGCGGGCTACACCTATCAGCCGGGCGCCAACCTCGAAACCTGCGATCGGATCGTCAAGTAGGCTTCTGCCCGTTCCTGGGGCTCTTCAGGAGCCTCCCGCTGAGCGCCAGCAGCACCAAGGCCACCACCAGCGCGAACGGCGCCATCTGGTTATAGGCGCCCAGCCAGCGGTTCAGTTCATTGAGTAAGAGCGCCCAGACCC
>JAUMBX010000206.1:0-16542 GCA_032119515.1 Steroidobacteraceae bacterium
CTGGCCGCGCTGTTGACTGCCTGCAGTGGCGGTGGAGAAACGCCGACCCAGGATGCGTCCACACCAGAGGCTGCACCCGCCGCTGCCCCGGAGCCGGCCACCGCCGAACCCGCCGCTCCTGCGGCGGCTCCGGAAACCAAGCCAGAGGATGGGGAGGCGGTCGATGAGGTCACCTCCTCGGTGAGCCCGATCGCCCAGGCCGTGGCCGCGACCACGCCGGCCCCGACCGCCGGATTGCCCTCGCGTTGGCAGCAGGGCAAGCATTACACCGCGCTGCCGGCAGCCCAACCGGTTTCGGTGGCCCCCGGCCAGGTCGAGGTTACCGAAATCTTCTGGTACGGCTGCGGCCACTGCTTCACGCTGGAGCCCCAGCTGGAAGCCTGGGAGCGCGGCACGATGCCCGACTACGTCAAGGTGGTCCGGTTGCCGGTGGTCTGGAACGAGGTCACCCGTGAGGATGCCCGCCTGTTCTACACCCTCGAGGCGCTGGGCAAAGTCGAGGCCCTGCAGCTGGCAGTCTTCCGGGAACTTCACGTGAATCGCCGGCCGTTGACCATCGTGGCAGGCAACAAGATCGATACCGCGGCCACCGAGAAGCGGGTCCGGGAGTTTCTGGCCGGTCACGGTGTCACCGCGGAGCAGTTCGGGGGTGTGTATCGATCCTTCGCCGTGGAGAGCAAGATTCGCCAGGCGGAGAACCTCGCCCGCCGCTACCGGGCCGACCATACCCCCATGGCAGTGGTTCAGGGCAAGTACATCACCGACGTAAGCATGGCCGGTGGCGTCGACCAGCTGTTCCAGTTGCTGACCGACCTCGCCGTCCGCGAGCGCAGCGCCCGCTAGGGCACCGACGGACCAGGGAAATCCTGCGTGCTCCAGTGTTTCGTCCCGGAGCCGCAGGGCCTCGTCAGGCTCGATCCCACTCCGGAGATCCTTCCTGAGAACTGTCTGTGGGTCGATCTGCTGGACCCCACCCCCGCCGAGGAGCGGGCGGTGGAAAGCCTGCTCGGGGTGGAGGTGCCCACCCGCGAGGAAATGAAGGAGATTGAAACCTCCAGCCGCCTCTATGAGGAACGTGGCGCACTCTACATGACCGCCACCGTGGTGGCCCGGATCGACAGCGACCGCCCGGAAGCCACCGCGGTCACCTTCATCCTGGCTGGCAACACGCTGGTCACCAACCGGCACCTTGATCCACTGCCTTTTCGCCGCTTTGCCAGCTATGCGGCGAGGCACCCGGGGTCGGCCGGATCGGCGATGGCCGTGCTGGCGGGGTTGCTCGAATCCGTCATCGAGCGCATGGCGGACACGCTGGAAAGGATCAGCCTCGATATCGACGAGCTCTCGGCCGACATCTTTGCCAAGCCGGCCGCCAGCCGCGACGGAGCGGGCGATCTCAGGGCGATCCTGGAGCGGATTGGTCGCACCGGCGAACTGATCTCCAAATCCCGGGAGAGCCTGGTGACCATCGGGCGAGTTCTGGGCTATCTCCAGCAGTCGGGGCACCATGGCCTGGTGCATGAGAACCGTTCACGCCTGAAGTCGCTCTCGCGCGACACGCTGGCGCTGTCGGATCACGCCTCGTTCATCAGCGGCAAGACGACTTTCCTGCTCGAGGCCACGCTGGGCCTCATCAACATCGAGCAGAACAACATCATCAAGATCTTTTCCGTGGCGGCCGTGGCCTTCCTGCCACCCACCCTGATCGCGAGCATCTACGGCATGAATTTCCAGTTCATGCCCGAACTCGACTGGCCGCTGGGCTACCCGCTGGCCGTGCTGCTGATGCTGGCCTCCGCCATCGTGCCTTACCTGTACTTCAAGCGACGCGGCTGGCTGTAGGAAAGTTGGGAAGGCTGGCGCGCCCGGCGGGATTCGAACCCACGACCTACGGCTTCGGAGACCGTCACTCTATCCAGCTGAGCTACGGGCGCACTGCGTCTACGAGCGGTTGATTCTACCGGCCTCGGGCCCACGGCGTCCACGCGCAAACTTTCTCGCGGCCGGCCGCCACGGCTATAATCCGGCTGTTGTGCAACGACCCTGAAGGCGGAGCCCCTGTGAGCAAGCAAGACGACCATTTCTTCAACGTGTTCAGCGCGGTGATCGGCATCCTCGTCGCGGTCACAGTCGCCTTGTTCGTGCTGTCGCGCCTGCTCGGCGCGGGGGACTCCCTGGACGACCCGCTCCGCCAGGCACAGGTGTCCGATCGGACCGCGGCCGTCGGCCAGGTCGCGGTCGCTGGCCAGGACAACTCGGCACTCGCCATCCTGCCTCCGCCCTCGGGGGAAGAGGCAGCCGGTGCCACCATGGCGGCGGCACTGCCGGCCGACGGTCCGGCCACCTATGAGGCCGTATGCGCCACCTGCCATACCAACGGCATCGGCGGTGCGCCCAAGACCGGTGACCAGCAGGCCTGGTCGGCGCGCCTGGCGCAGGGGATGGACATCCTCAACAAGCACGCCATCGAGGGCTATCAGGGCTCTGCGGGATACATGCCGGCCAAGGGCGGGCGCGCGGACCTGACCGACGAGCTCGTGGCCCAGGCGGTGCAGTACATGGTGGAGCAATCGCGCTGACTCAATCGCCTGCGGGGGCCCGATCGAGCCTTCGGTAGGACAGCGCCTCGGCCAGGTCGCCTTGCTCTATCGGCCGGCGTCCAGCCAGGTCTGCGATGGTCCTCGCGACCCTCCTGACCTTGACTTGTGCTCTCGCTGAAAGCCCGAGCCGGCTGACCGCTTCATCCAGCCACAGGCCCAGGGCGGGCTCGACCCTGCAGGCCCCGTCGAGGGCCTCTCCCTCTAGCAGCGCATTCAGCGCACCACGGCCAGCCTGGACGGCCCTGGCTGCGCGCACCCTGGCCGCCACCTGCGCGCTCGACTCGCCGGCAGCGCCGGCAGATCCCTCCCTGCGGCTAGGGGACGGCTGCATGAACAGGTGCATGTCGATGCGGTCGACGAGCGGACCGGATACCCGCCCGGCATAGCGATGGACCTGTGCGGGGCTGCAGCGGCAGCGTTCCGCCCGATAGCCCGCATAGCCGCAGGGACAGGGATTCATGGCCGCCACCAGCTGGAAGCGGGCCGGAAAACTGGCTCGGTAACCGGCGCGGACCACCCTGACGTTGCCGCATTCCAGCGGCTCGCGCAGGGCCTCCAGCACGGCCCTGTTGAACTCAGGCAACTCGTCGAGGAACAGCACCCCATGATGGGCCAGGGACACCTCGCCCGGCAGGGGCCGGCTGCCGCCGCCCACGATGGCCGCGGCCGAGGCAGCGTGGTGGGGCGCCCGGAAGGGTCGGCAGTGCCAGCCCGGTTCGCCGAAGCCGGCACCGGTCAGGGAGCGGACCATGGCGCACTCGGTGGCCTCCTCATCGGAGAGGGGTGGCAGAAGTCCGGGCAAGCGGGCAGCGAGCATGCTCTTGCCGGCCCCCGGGGGGCCGACCATGAGCAGACCGTGCCCACCCGCAGCCGCGATTTCCAGCGCCCGCCTGGCGGCAGATTGCCCGCGAACCTCCGCCAGCTCTGGCGCTTCCACGCGGCAGTCCGGCCGCGGGGGTCTTGAGGCCGTGAAGCAGGCCAGCGTTTGGTCCCGCAGCGCCGCCACCAGTGAGCTCAGGTCTCGCGCCGCCAGGACCCGGGCCCCGGGAGCCCGACGGGCCTCGTGGTCGTTGGCCTCGGGCACCACGACCCTGTGCCCCTGGGCAGCTGCCCGGACGGTGGCCACGAGCAAACCGGGTACTGGCCTGAGGCCGCCTGCCAGCGACAGTTCACCATAGAACTCGACGCCGTCTAGCCAGCCGAGCGGGATCTGTCCCGAAGCGGCCAGCAGGCCCATGGCGATGGCCAGGTCGTAGCGGCCGCCCTCCTTCGGCAGGTCGGCGGGTGAGAGGTTGACGACTATCCGCCCCGCGGGCACCGAATAACCACAATTGGCCAGGGCTGCCTGGACGCGCTCACGGCTCTCACGAACGGCTGCCTCGGCGAGCCCCACCAGGGTGAATTGGGGCAGGCCGTTGCCACAGTGGACCTCGACTGCAACCTGCGGCGCTTCCATGCCCAGCTGGGCGCGGGTGAATGCACAGGCCGTCATGACGGCCTGGCACGGCGCCTGGCTGTGCCGGCTATTCGAGGGCGGCGAGTCGCTTTTCCAACGCCTCCAGTTTTTCCCGGGTCCGCCTGAGCACGGCCGCCTGTACGTCGAATTCCTGGCGCGTGACCAGGTCCAGCCTGGTCAGGCCTCCCTGCAGCAAGGCCCTGAAGTTGCGCTGCAGGTCGTCGCGCAGGGCGCCGACGGCACCCGGGACGGCGGCGGCCAGGCGCCGGGCCAATTCGTCGAGTTGTGCTGGGTCCGTGCTCATGATCGCCTCCCGGTTCGGGGCCAGCATCCGGCGAGTCGGCCGCTGGGTCAAGCATCGCCCCGAGATCAGGCAGGCAGGCCCACTCGACGCTCCAAAATAGTGCGCCGCATCCCGGCGCGGCACCCAGGGCGTAGGACAAGCAATTGATTTGCATCGCGATCGGCGATGGCACGGAAGCTGCAAACATCGCACAGGACGGTAGTGGGTCCCGCGGGACTCCGGTTCGGACAAATGTGTCTGGAGGACGCAGATTGGGCCTGAAACTCGTCACCGCGGTGGTCAGGCCTCATTGCCTCGAGGATCTTCGCCTCGCCGTCGCGCAGATGGGGGTCGGCACCCTCACGGTGACGGAAGTCGAGTTGTATGAAGACCGGGTCGGCCGGACCGAGTATTACCGGGGAAACGAGTACCGACAGATGTGGAAGCATCGGCTGCGGGTGGAACTGACGGTCGAGGAAGACCTCGCCGAGCAGGTGACCGAAGCCGTGTGCAACATCGCCAGGGCCGGCCGAGGCGAGGCCGGGCACGTCATGTGGTCGAAGATTGGAGCGGCCTGGGACTGGAGGGACAACGCCTCCGGAACCGGGCAGCAGGAAGAAGAAGCGTTGCAGAACCTGTTGACTGTTGGAGGAGACACGTGAACACATCGACACCAGTTGCTCAGGCCGTCACGTCACGGCCCTTGCGGCACAGCCCGGTCAGGCTGTCGTCCCTGACCCAGATAGCCGCCCTGGCCTTCCTGCTGCTGTTCGCGGCAGCGTTCCTGCTGCCCGGCCTCGCTCTTGCGGAAGAGGCAGCGGCCGAGGCGGTCGGCCCGGACAGCGGCGATACGGCCTGGATGCTGACCGCGACCGCGCTAGTCCTCTTGATGACCATTCCCGGCCTGTCGCTCTTCTACGCCGGCATGGTGCGCCAGAAGAATGCACTGTCGGTCCTGATGCAGTGCTTCGCCATTACCGCACTGATGTCGGTGCTGTGGATGGTCTACGGCTACAGCCTGGCCTTCGACACCACCGGCATGGAGGCAGGGACGGTCAACCTCGCTTCCTTCGTGGGCGGTTTCGGCAACGCCTTCATGACCAACATCACCCTGGACTCGCTGGTGGGTACCATCCCGGAGTCGGTGTTTGCCACCTTCCAGATGACCTTCGCCATCATCACGCCGGCGCTGATCGTCGGTGCATTTGCCGAACGCATGAAGTTTTCAGCGCTGTTGCTGTTCAGCGTGCTGTGGTTCACCCTGGTGTATGCGCCGATGACCCACATGGTCTGGAGCGGTGACGGAGCGCTGATGTGGGACTGGGGCGTGCTGGACTTCGCGGGCGGTACGGTGGTGCACATCAACGCCGGTATCGCCGGGCTGGTGGCCGCGATCATGATCGGCAAGCGCAAGGGCTTCCCCACCACGGCCATGCCCCCGCACAGCCTGACGCTGACCGTCATCGGCGCCTCCCTGCTGTGGGTGGGCTGGTTCGGGTTCAATGCCGGCAGCGCCGTCAGTGCGGGCAGCTCAGCGGGCATGGCGATGCTGGTCACCCAGATCGCCACCGCAGCCGCAGCGCTCGCCTGGATGTTCAGCGAGTGGGGTTCCCACGGCAAGCCCAGCGCACTGGGCATCGTCTCCGGCGCGGTGGCGGGCCTGGTGGCCATCACCCCGGCTTCCGGCACGGTCGGTCCGATCGGGGCCTTGGTTATCGGCCTGTCCGCCGGCGTGCTGTGCTTCCTGGCCTCCACCAAGCTCAAGCGTGCGCTGGGTTATGACGACTCGCTCGACGTATTCGGCGTGCACGCCGTCGGCGGCATCGTCGGTGCGGTGTTGACTGGTGTGTTTGCCTTCCCGGCGCTCGGCGGTGTCTGGGACCCGGGCGAGGCCACCATCGGTGGGCAGGTCTGGGTACAGGTCAAGAGCGTCCTGTTCACGGTGGTGTTCACCGGGGTGCTGTCGGCCATCATCCTGAAGATCGTTGACCTCACGGTCGGACTGCGGGTCAGCGCCGAACAGGAAACCGAGGGCCTGGACCTCTCCCTGCACGACGAGCGGGCTTACAACAGCTGAGGCCCGTCCTGCAAGGAAGCGGGACACGGAGCGGGCGCCTTACGGCGCCCGCTTTTTTTGCCGGGAACATTGGCTACACTGTGGGTTCCAAGGACGTATGGCAAACAGCCCACGGGAGTGCGCAACATGCTGAGACTCGGCCTTCTTCTGGTCATGACCAGCCTGCTGGCCGCCCCGGCGCAGGCAGACGTCGTCTACAAGTGGATCGACCGCTCGGGGCAGGTGCATTACACGGACCTGCCGCCGGACCAACCGGATGCCAGGCTGCTTGAGGTGATCGAGCGCGCGCGCGTGGTATTCAGCGAGGACGGCGAGGTCGAGTCCGTCGCCCCGCCCTCGGATACCCCGGACACGACAAACAGCTCCGGGACCTCCGCCAACGGTTTCGAGCCGGCCTCCCGGGACACCACCCGGACCGTCGAGCGCGACCTTCAGCAGGCGCGCAGCGAGCAGTGCAAGCTGGCCCAGCAGCGTTACAAGACCTACATCGAATCGCTCCGCCTGTACAAGGAAGGCCCTGACGGCAAGCGGGAATACCTGACCGAAAGCGAACTGAGCGCCGCGAGGCTCGAGGCCAAACAGGCCGTCGACGCCTACTGCAAGGAGTGAACTCGCTGCGCGCCGGTTTCATCGGCCTCGGCGCAATGGGCGGTCACATGGCCGCCAACCTGGCCCGTTCGGGGCTGCTCGCCGGGGTCTGGAACCGCAGCCCGGCCAAGGCCGAAAGCCTGGCCCGTGAGCTTGGGGTCACGGCCCACGCAACGGCCGCGGAGCTGGCGGCCGGGGTGGATGTCGTGGTCGCCTGCGTCTCTGCAGACAGCGACATCCTGCAGGTCGGCGAGTCCATCGCCCCGTCCCTGAGGCCGGGATCGATCTTCATCGACTGCTCGACGGTCAGCGCCGGCACTGCCCGCCGGCTGGCCAGCCTCTGTGCCACCCGGGGCGCCGGATTCCTCGATTGCCCCGTCAGCGGTGGGGTCGAGGGCGCCAGGCTGGGGACGCTTGCCATCATGTGCGGTGGCGACATCGAAGTCTTCGAGAGGGCGCGACCCGTCCTGCAAGCGATGGGCAAGACGGTCGAGTTGATGGGCCCCTGCGGTCATGGCCAGTCCACCAAGGCCACCAACCAGATCCTCTGCGCCGGCGTGATCGCCGCGGTGGGCGAGGCGATGGCCTTTGCCAGGGCTGAAGGGCTGCCGCTCGACAAGCTCATCTCCACCCTCGGCCAGGGAGCGGGCTCGAGCTGGTACTTCGTACACCGCGCGCCCTACATGTCGCGCGGGGAATTCCCCGCCGGCTTTCGCGTACGGCTGCACCGCAAGGATCTCCTGATCTGCCAGGACATGGCCCGACGGCACGGCGCAGACTTGCCCACGGTCAATTCCGTACTGGCCCAGTATGAGCAGCTGATCACCGACGGTCACGGCGACGAGGACATCTCCTCGATCTTCCGCCTGAAGACCCAGTTGTTCGATGGCGAGCGGGACTGACCAGCCCGGGGGCCCCGGGGAGCCCGGGGGCGGCCCAACGCGACTCTATCTGCCGGATTTCTGCACGGCCCCGAGCGTCCTGGCGGTAGTGATCATCGCGCAACTGGTGGCGCTGCTGCTGGCCCTGAGCCGGCTCGGCGACGGCGAACTGTTCTGGGTCGACCTGGCGCGCACGTCCCTGTTTTTGCTGTGGACCGGCCTTGGCACCGCAGCCGCCCTGTGCGGCTGCCGGACTCTCCTCACCCGGCTCACTCCGCTGCCGGGCAGCCTCGCCGCCCTGGGGCTGATCCTCGGCGTTACCGCCCTGGTGTCGGCGGCCGCCTGGTGGTTGTCGGCCTCCTCACAGGCGCTGCTCCAGCCATTGACCGTCAGCGGGCTCACCGAGCCATGGGCTTTCGTCCTGAGAAACCTGCTGCTCGGCAGCATCGCGGGTGGACTCGCCCTGCGTTACTTCTACGTGTCCCAGCAGTGGAAGCGCAACGTGATCGCCGAGGCCTCGGCGCGGGTCAGGGCGCTGCAGGCCAGGATCCGGCCGCACTTCCTCTTCAACAGCATGAACACCATCGCAGCCCTCACCCGCAGCGAACCGGCGCTGGCCGAGGAGGCCGTGACGGACCTGGCGGAATTGTTCCGGGCCGCCCTGAGGGAAAGCCGCGAGCGCATCCCGCTGGGCGAGGAGCTCGAGGTGGCCAGAACCTATTGCCGGATGGAGAGCCTGCGGCTGGGCGCACGCCTCGCCATCGACTGGGACATCGACGCACTCCCGCTGGCTATCCTGGTGCCACCCCTGACCCTGCAGCCTCTCCTGGAGAATGCCGTTTACCATGGCATCGAGGGACTCGCCGGTGGCGGCAGGATCGGGATTCGCGGTCGGCGCGAGGGCCGGCTCGCCGTGATCGAGGTGACCAACCCCCATGCAGGCGGTGTCGGCAGCAGAACCCCGGGCTCGGGCTCCGGCATCGGGCTGGCCAACGTCCGCGAGCGCCTGCAGCTCACCTTTCCGGGCGAGGGCGGGCTCGACTGGATCGATGAGGGCGGCCGTTTTTGCGTCACGCTGCGGTTTCCCACCGGGTCCTCCACATGAACCTGCGCGTGCTGGTCGTCGACGACGAGGCACCGGCGCGACTCCGCCTGCGCGAGCTGCTCGGTGAAGTGGCAGGGGTCGAATGCGTCGGCGAGGCAGCTGACGGCGAAACCGCCCTGCAACTGGCGGGACGCCTCCATCCGGACCTGGTGCTGCTGGACATCAGGATGCCCGGGCCGGACGGCCTGGAAACCGCGCGCCGGCTGGCCATGCTGCCAAAGCCACCCCAGGTGGTGTTCACCACGGCCTTTGATCAGCATGCGCTGGCCGCCTTCGACGCCCACGCCGCCGGCTACCTCCTGAAGCCGGTACGCAGGGAGCGGCTGGCGGCCCTGCTGCAGCGACTGGGGCCGGCAGCGTCGGGCACGACGGATTCGCGGCGCGTCCACGTGACCGCCCGGCTCAGGGAACAGCTGCGCCTCATCCCCATCGCCGACGTGTACTGCTTCCTGGCGGAGCAGAAGTACACCGTGGTCAGGCACCGCAGCGGGGAAGACCTGATCGAGGACTCCCTGCGGTCGCTCGAGGAGGAGTTCGGGCACCTGTTCGTCCGCGTGCACCGCAATGCACTGGTAGCCATCGACAAGGTGGAATCCCTCGACAAGGACGGTTCCGGGCAGTTGACCCTGACCCTGCGGGGCGCTGCGGGCAGGCTGCCGGTAAGCCGCAGGCTGGCAGCCGAGGTACAGCGCCGGCTGCGCTGATGGCATGCTCCCGGCGCGGGGCATGGCAAAATGGGGCATGAACCAGTCGGTCCGTATCGCCACCCGTCGCAGCCCGCTCGCCCTCTGGCAGGCCAATCACGTTGCCGAGCGGCTCAGGTCTGCCCACCCGGGCATCGCAGTCGAGTTGCTGCCGATGGTCACCGAAGGCGACCGGATCCTGGACCGAGCGCTCGCCGAGGTCGGCGGCAAGGGCCTGTTCATCAAGGAACTCGAGGTCGCGATGCTGGAGGGTAGAGCGGACCTTGCCGTCCACTCCATGAAGGACGTGCCGGCTGAACTCCCTCCGGGCATGATCCTGGCCACCGTGCTGGAGCGTGCCGATCCCCGCGACGCCCTGGTTTCGAGCCGACACGCGAGCCTCGAGGCTCTCCCGCAGGGAGCCCGGGTCGGCACTTCCAGCCTGCGCCGGCAGTGTCAGTTACGCCATCTGCGCCCGGACCTGCAGGTCGGGCAACTGCGCGGCAACGTGCAGACGCGCCTGGCCAAACTCGACTCCGGGGACTTCGATGCCATCCTGCTTGCGACCGCCGGGCTCGACAGGCTGGGGATGGCTTCACGCATCCGCCACCGGGTCGCTCCCGAGCAGCTGCTGCCTGCCGTCGGTCAGGGTATCGTGGGCATCGAGTGCAGGGAGAGCGACCATCGTCTGCGGGCGCTGCTGGCTCCGCTGGAGCATGCCGAGGCGCGCCTGTGCCTGACGGCGGAAAGATCCATGGCTGGCGCCCTGCAGGGCAGCTGCCAGTCGCCGATCGCCGGCTTTGCAGAGCTGCAGGGCGACGAACTGAAGCTGCGGGGCCTGGTGGGCATGCCTGATGGCAGTCGGGTCCTGGCTGATGCCGTCACCGGGCCGGCAGCGGATGCCCCCGCGCTCGGCCTGGAACTGGCAAAGCGCCTGCTGGCCGCCGGTGCTGGTGAGTTGCTCGGTCAGGCACCCACCGGCGCGCGCCCGTGGCAGTGAAGCTCCTGGCCGGCATCGGTGTACTGGTGACGAGGCCCGTCCACCAGGGACGGCGGCTGGGTGAACTGATCCAGGCGGCAGGTGGAACCGCCCTCTACCTGCCCGCCCTGGACATCGAGCCCATCGCGGAATTACCCGGCTCACGTGCGGCCAAGGGTCCCGTCGACGGCTTCCAGCTGGTGGTCTTCGTCAGCGTCAATGCGGTGCTCCACGGCGCAGTGTCCCTGCTCGGCACACGCCGCGACCTCCGCCTGGCCGCGATCGGTCGCGCCACCGCGCAGGCGCTCGAGAGCCTCGGCTTTCCGGTCAGCGTCGTGCCGGAGGGGGGGTTCGACAGTGAGGCGCTGTTGGCCGCCCCGGCGCTGACTCAGGTCAAGGGCCAGCGGATACTCATCGTGCGTGGCGAGGGAGGGCGGGAACTGCTGGGGGCAGAGCTGTCTGGCCGTGGGGCCTCGGTAACCTACGCGGAGGTCTATCGTCGCCTGCCCGCCCGGCCGGAGCCTGCCACCCTGCAGGCGCTCGAAGAGCTCTGGCGTCAGGGTGGCATCCATGTGTTCACGGCCACCAGTTCGGAGTTGCTGGACGCCCTGGTGGGAATCGTGACCCCGCGTATCCGCGAACTGATGGACTCCACTGCCCTGCTCACCGGTGCGCCCAGGGTGGCGGAAACGGCTGGCAGGCTCGGGCTCGGCTCCCCGGTGATCATGGCCCGCAATCCGGCCGACGAAGCACTGGTCGAAGCCCTGTATACCTGGACGGCGGCGAGGCACCGGCCATCGCCCGATGCCTGACACCCTGATCATCGGCTGTGGCTACGTCGGCGAGCGCCTCGCCCGGGCCCTGGAGGGTGCGGTCCGGGGCATTACGCAGAGCGCCGCCAGCGCAGAACGCTTGCGGGGCATGGGCATCGACGCCCGCTCCTTCGATCTCGACAGCGAGGCCGCACCGATGGACCTGGGCGAGGCAGGCCTCGTCTACTACCTGGCGCCACCGCCGAGGGAGTCGACCACGGATGCGAGAATTCGCCGCTGGCTAGGCTCCCTGCGCACGACGCCGCTACGCATCGTGTACCTCAGCACCACCGCAGTCTACGGCGATGCGGGCGGAGCGGAGGTGGATGAGACCACACCACCTGCCCCCACTCAGTCGCGGGGTCGCGCACGCCTCGACGCCGAACAGGCGCTGGTGGCCCAGGCAGAGAGCCGCGGGACCGAGTGGGTCATCCTGCGGGTCCCGGGGATCTACGGACCCGGCCGGCTACCCCTCGACCGCATCGCCCGGCGGCTGCCCGTCATCCGTGAGTCCGAGTCTGGTCCCGGCAACCGGATCCATGTGCTGGACCTGGTGGAGGCTTGCCGCGTTGCAGGGTCGCTACCCGGTGCCGCCGGTCGCATCTACAACGTGAGCGATGGTAACCCTGCCAGCACCACCACCTACCTGCGGACGGTGGCGAGGCTGGCCGGCCTGCCCGGGCCCCCAGAAGTGGGACGCGATGAAGCAGCGCTGACGCTGACGCCCATGGCCTGGTCGTTTCTGGCCGATTCCAGGCGGGTCAGCAACCGGCGCATGCGCGAGGAGCTCGGCGTACTGCCCAGGTTCGCTCGGCTCGAAGACGGGATCCGTCACTCCCTCGAGGAAGCACCGGGTGCCGCTTGAAAAAAGAAGGGCCCGCAAGAGCGGGCCCTTCGATTCAGCCTGTGGAGGCTTTTACCAGCGGCCACCGCCGCCGCCACCGCCACCGCCGCCACCGCCGCCACCGCCGCGATAGCCGCCGCCACCGCCGCCACCGCCGCGATAGCCACCACCACCGCCGCCGCCGCCGGGCCGGCCACCACCGCCACCCATGCGGGGACGATCCTGGGCCTCGTTGACGCGCAACTGACGACCGCCCATGTTGTGACCGTTCAGGGCCTCGATGGCCTTGGCTGCATCACCCTGGGGCATTTCCACGAAGCCAAAACCCCGCGGCCGACCGGTTTCCCGATCCGTGGGGAGTGCTACGGACTCCACTGTGCCATGTTGACCAAACAGGTCCTTGAGCTCGGATTCCGTGGCAGAAAACGGCAGGTTTCCAACGTAAATCTTCATAAACCTCGAATCTCTATAACTGACCAACGCCTAAGGCGGCTCCTAGCCAAGACCTGTCGAGCGTTGCACACGGCAATTCCCCTGATAACCCCATTCTCGCCACCCTGGCGGGCAGAAATACCGGCGGACAGCAGAGGAACTGTCACCTGATCGCGGTCAATTCAGCGATGCACGAGGCTCATTCAGGCCGGTTGATGCAGGGCGGACGGGCAGCGATCTTCAAACACACTACCACATGTCCAGCCAAAAAGCGCGAAAACCGCTATTTCGGTGTTGCAGGAACGCCACGAGCAGGAGGAGCGGGCAAGAAAAAAGGGGTCCTGAAATCAGGCACTGGCGGAGGGGGTGGGGATTCGCACTCCTGGGGCGGCTTGTGGCCGACGAAAGAGATGCTGCCAGTGCCTGATCTCAGGACCCCTCAAGGGGAGAGATCGGGGTCCATCCTACGCCTTACCGCCGGCCGCACCATGCGGGCTGTTGCCTACCTGACTAGGTAGTTTCCGCAGCTCAGGCCAGCACCACCAGAAGGTCGCCAGCATCCACCGCCTGGGCGGGCTTCACCAGGACTTCCACCACCTCTCCGCCGCGGTCCGCCTTGACCGCGGCCTCCATCTTCATGGCCTCGAGCGTCACCAGCACGTCTCCACGCCCCACCGTCTGCCCGGGCGATACGGCCACCGTCGCCACGGTTCCGGGCATGGGTGCGCCCACGTGCGCAGGGTTGTCAGCCTCGGCGCGACGGGCCGCGACCCGTACCACGCCCGCCGCCCGGTCCGGGATACGCACCGAACGGGGCTGCCCGTTCAGCTCGAAGAACACGCTGCGGGTTCCATCGTCGTGCCGATCGCTGGTGGTTACGAAACGCACGATCAGGGTCTTGCCCCGTTCGATGTCGATGCTGATCTCCTCGCCGGGTGCGAGACCGAAGAAGAAAGCGTGGGTCGGCAGCACGGTGACGTTGCCGAACCGGTTGCGGCCGTCCACGTAGTCCGCAAACACCTTCGGGTACATCAGCGCCGAAGCGAATTCCGCATCCGTCACCGCCCGCCCGCAGTCCGCCTCGACCTGCGCACGGACCCGCCCGAGATCGGCTGGCGGCAGGGACTCCCCCGGACGCCCGGCCAGCGGCGAGCGCCCGGCGAGCACCTTGGCCTGCAGGCGGGCGGGAAAGCCCCCGTAGGGCTGGCCGATATCGCCGTGGAAGAACTGCACCACCGATTCCGGGAACGCGACCTCCACGGCGGGGTCCTCGACCTGCTCGCGGCTGAGCCCGCTGGTGACCATCATCAGCGCCATGTCGCCCACCACCTTGGAGGAAGGCGTGACCTTGACCACGTCGCCGAACATGTCGTTGACCGCTGCATAGGTGGCAGCCACCTCGGGCCAGCGATGGGAATCGATGCCGAGCGAGCGGGCCTGCTCGCGCAGGTTGGTGTACTGCCCGCCCGGCATGCCATGCACGTAGACTTCCGAGGCACCGGATCGCATGTCGCTCTCGAAGGGCGAGTACAGCCGGCGAACCTGTTCCCAGTAACCCGAAATCCGGCGCACCGACTCCGGGTCGAGCCCGGTGCTGCGCCGGCCATGGCGCAGGGCCTCTACCAGGGAACCGAGGTTGGGCTGCGAGGTGCCGCCACTCATGGAGTCCATGGCGGCATCGATGGCATCGCAACCGGCCTCCACTGCCCGCAGCACGCTGGCTGCGGCGATACCGCTGGTGTCATGGGTGTGGAAGTGGATCGGCAACCCGACCTCCTGCTTGAGGGCATGCACCAGGTCGTAGGCAGCCTGCGGCTGGCACAGTCCCGCCATGTCCTTGATCGCCAGCACATGGGCCCCGGCCCGCTCGAGTTCCCGGGCCAGTTTCAGGTAGTAGTGCAGGTCGTACTTGGTGCAGGCGGGGTCGGAAAGATTGCCGGTGTAACAGATCGCCGCCTCACAGACCTTGCCGCTTTCGATCACGGCATCCATGGCCACTCGCATGTTATCGATCCAGTTCAGGGAATCGAAGACCCTGAACACGTCGATGCCACCAGCTGCCGCCTGCTGCACGAAATACCGCACCACGTTGTCGGGATAGTTGGTGTAGCCGACCGCATTGGCGGAACGCAGCAGCATCTGCAGCAGCTGATCGGGCATGGCCTCGCGAAAAGCAGCCAGGCGCTCCCACGGGCATTCGCGCAGGAAGCGCATCGCGACGTCGAAGGTGGCCCCACCCCAGCATTCCACCGAGAACAGGGTCGGCAACCAGGCTGCGTAGTGCGGCGCGATACGGGCCATGTCGTGGGTACGCAGGCGAGTCGCCAGCAGCGACTGGTGGGCATCACGGAAGGTGGTGTCCGTCACCAGCACCCGCTCCTGCTCCAGCATCCAGCGCGCCAGGCCGGCGGCACCGCGCTCGAGCAGGACCCGACGGGCAGAGAGCCCCGGGGTCACCACCGTCGGCGGTGCCGGCAGCCTCGGCTCCTCGATGGCTGCCGTATCGGGCCGACCCTTCACCCCCGGATTGCCGTTGACGATGACCTCCCCGAGGTAGGTCAGCAGCCGGGTGGCGCGATCCCGGCGGCGCGGCCACTGGAACAACTCGGGCGTCTGGTCGATGAACTTGGTGGTGTAACTGCCGTCGGCAAAAGCAGGGTGGGTCACCACCTGGTCGAGGAAACGCAGGTTGGTGGTCAGCCCGCGGATCCTGAACTCCCACAGCGCGCGGTGCATGCGCGCCGCACACTCGCCGGCCGTCGGCGCCCAGGTGGTCACCTTGACCAGCAGCGAATCGTAGTGACGGGTGACGTGGGCGCCGGCGTGGGCGGTGCCCGCATCGAGGCGCACGCCGAAGCCCGCCGGACTGCGATAGGCGGAGATCCGCCCGTGGTCCGGATTGAAGCCGTTTTCCGGGTCCTCAGTGGTCACCCGGCACTGCATGGCGTGGCCGGACACACGGATGGCGTCCTGCGCCGGGACCCCACTGGCAGGATCGCCGATGCGCTCGCCCTGGGCGATGCGGATCTGCGCCTTGACCAGGTCGACGCCGGTCACCATCTCGGTCACGGTGTGTTCGACCTGGATGCGGGGATTCACCTCGATGAAATAGAAGCGACCATCGTCGGCGTCCTGTAAAAACTCGACGGTGCCCGCGTTGACGTAGCCGGCTGCGGTCCCGATCCGCAGGGCCATTGCAGCCAGTTCGGAGCGCTGGGCATCGTCGAGGTAGATCGCGGGTGCGCGCTCCACGACCTTCTGGTTGCGGCGCTGCACCGTGCAGTCCCTCTCCCAGAGGTGGATGAGCTGGCCGTGCGAGTCGCCGAGGATCTGCACTTCCACGTGCCGCGCGCGGCGGATGAGCTTCTCGACATAGACCTCGTCGTTGCCGAAGGCGGCCAGCGCCTCCCGCCGCGCAGCAGCCAGCAGTTCCGGCAGTTCAGCAGCCTCCTCGACGACCCGCATCCCGCGACCGCCCCCGCCCCAACTGGCCTTGAGCATGACGGGAAAACCGATGGCCGCAGCCAGGGCCAGCGCCGCAGCCTCGTCCTTCGGCAGTGGCGGGCTGGCCGGCATGACCGGCACGCCGGCCTGGATGGCCATTTCACGCGCCCGCACCTTGTTGCCGAGTCTGCGCATGGTCTCCGGCGACGGTCCGATGAAGACGATGTCCGCCTCGGCACAGGCCACCGCAAAATCCGGGTTCTCGGCGAGGAAACCGTAGCCGGGATGAATGGCCTCCGCCCCGGCCTCGCGGGCGATGCGGATGATGTCGGCGATATCCAGGTAGGCTTCCACGGGG
>JAUMBX010000207.1:0-1282 GCA_032119515.1 Steroidobacteraceae bacterium
TCCGCTCATTGTAGACTGCTGGCCCTTGCCCGGTGCCTGCCACGCACCCAGAATCGACGGCGGTGGCATCACGATGATGAAAGAGGTCAAGCGCAGCGCCTTGTTACCGTACTCCGCCCGGCAGGTCTTCGATCTGGTGGCAGACGTCGAGCGCTACCCGGAATTTCTGCCGGGCTGCGTCGGGGCGCGGGTCCTCGAGCGCTACCCCGATGGCGGGGTCGATGCCGAACTGACCCTGCAACAGGGCCCGGCCAGACTTCGCTTTACCACCCGCAACCGCATGGAACCCGGGCGCCGCCTCGAGATGAAGCTGCACGAGGGGCCACTCAAGGCGCTCGACGGCTGCTGGGAATTCCATCCGATTGGCGACAGCGGCTGCCGGGTGGAGTTGTGGGTTCGCTTCGATGCCGGCGGAGCGGCTGCAGGCCTGCTCCTGTCCCCCTTGCTGGAATCCGTCTGCAACCGCATGGTCGATGCCTTCAGCAGGCGCGCGACCGAACTGCATGGCTGATCTGCTCGAGATCGAGGTGGTGCTGGCGTGGCCGGAGCGCGTCGAGCAACGCCGCTTGCGCCTGCCGGTGGGCACTACGGTGCGTGCAGCCGCAGAAGCCTCGGGACTGTTGGAGGGTGTGGAAGGCGCAGGTCTTGCCGTATTCGGGCGAGAGGCTGGCGCGGATCAGCCGATCGAGGCTGGTGATCGCGTGGAAATCCTGCGACCGCTGCTGCAGGACCCCAAGTCCAGGCGGCGTCGCCGCGCCGGCCGTTAAGATCCGCCGGGCAGGTCGAGGAACGGTTCCGGCAGCTCGATCCGGTTGACCAGGTCGCCGTCGAACCACACGATCAGGTGCGAACGACGGGTGTCGCCCGTCTTGCCCTTGCGGAAGGTGTAGACGTAGTCCCAGCGGTCGCTGGAGAAGGGATCCGCCACCATCGGCGTACCGAGCAGGAACCGCACCTGGCTGCGGGTCATGCCCACCTCCACGGCCTCGACCTGTTCCACGTCGAGCAGGTTGCCCTGCTGGGTATCGAGCCGGTAGACGCAGCCGGGCAGTGTCGCGGTGGTCAGCAGCAGGAAGGCGCCCAAAAGCGGGCCAGGGAGGTCGAAGGGCTTCATGCGGGTTCCCGTAGACTAATGCAGTTATCATAGCGCAGTCGCCGGACGCACCGTGGGGATGGATCGATGGAAAGCGAAGAAATCCGCCGCGCAGGGCTGAAGGTTACCCTGCCGAGGGTCAAGATCCTCGAGATCCTGGCTGGTGGGGGTCGCCACATGTCTGCCGAG
>JAUMBX010000207.1:1292-6803 GCA_032119515.1 Steroidobacteraceae bacterium
CCGGGTGCTGACGCAGTTCGAGCAGGCGGCGCTGGTGACGCGCCATCATTTCGAGGGTGGCACCTCGGTGTTCGAGCTGAACCAGGGCGAGCATCACGACCATATCGTGTGCATGGATTGTGGCAAGGTCGAAGAGTTCGTGGACTGTGGCATCGAGCAACGCCAGCTCGACGTGGCCTCGCGCCTGGGTTTCGAGATTGCCGAGCACAACCTGATTCTCTACGGCCGCTGCCGTCGCGAAGCCTGCCCCAATCGCAAGGGCAGCGGTCAGCAATGACCGTCAGGCCCGGCGGAGGGCTTCCGCTGCGCGCAACATCTCCCGCGCATGCTCCCTGGCCCGGCGGGTGATTTCCACGCCCCCCAGCATGCGGGCGAGTTCTTCGACTCGCTCGTCCTCGCTGAGGTGGGTGACGCTGACCCGGCTGTTCTTGCCGTCCGTGAGCTTGCTGACCCGAACCTGACAGGTGGCCTGGCTGGCCACCTGGGCGAGATGGGTGACGCATAGCACCTGACCGCGCGCGCCGAGCTCGGCGAGCTGCCTGCCCACCCGTTCCGCCACGGCACCGCCCACGCCGGCGTCGACCTCGTCGAACACCATGCAGGCCGAAGTGCCCGCATGGGCAGCAGCCACCTGCACGGCCAGGCTGATCCTGGACAACTCACCGCCGGAAGCCACCTTGGCGACCGGCCTCAATGGCTGGCCGGGATTGGCCGTGACCAGGAAGGTGACCTCATCATCGCCGGTTGCGGAGGGCTCGGCCTCCGGGTTGGCTTTGACCTCGATGGAGAGCTTGCCACCCGGCATGCCGAGCACCGCCATCGAAGCGGTCACCGAGGCAGAGAGTTTCCTGGCTGCGGCCTGCCGGCCCTTGCCCAACTTGGCTGCCAGCTGGCGGTACCGCCCGACGGCTGCTTCCAGCTCCTTGCGGAGCCCCGCCAGCCGAATTCCGGAGTTTTCCAGCTCATCGAGCTCCCGGGTGAGTTCCTGCTGCCGGGTTGGCAGCTCGGCGGGTTCCACCCGGTGTTTGCGGGAGAGCTCCTCGATGGCCGCCATGCGACGCTCCACCCAGTCCTGCCGTTTCGGGTCGGCCTCCAGCCCTTCGAGATAGCCGGCGAGCGAAACGCCGGCCTCCTTCAGCGAAATGAGCGCCTCGTCGAGCAGCTGCAGGGGAGTGGCCAGCTCTGGGTCCAGTTGGACGGCCTGGCGCAGCGCAGCGCCGCCCCGGCTGGCCAGCGCATGCGCATTGGCGTCCTCGGCCTCGTAGCACAGGCCGAGCGCTGCTGCAGCGGCCTCGGCCAGGCGGCCGCGGTGAGCGAGGCGGTCGCGCTCCAGGGTGAGCCCGGCGATCTCCTCGAGATCGAGGCCCAGGGCCTGCAGCTCGCCCACCTGGTAGCGGAGCAGTTCCAGGCGGGCCTCGCGCTCCTGGGCGGCGGCGCCCAGACGCTCCAGCTCGGCCTTGAGAGAACGGCAGGCCGCGGCGGCGTTGGCCAGTTCCGCGAGCTGCCCCTCGAGCCGGCCGTGCCGGTCCAGCAGTTCCCGCTGCGCATCGCGCTGCATGAGCGACAGGAACTCCTGCTGCCCGTGGATATCCACCAGCAGGCTGCCGAGCTCGCGTACCGCCTGGGCTGGCAGGGCCTGGCCGTTGACGAAACAGCGAGAGCGACCGTCCTTGCCGACGACGCGCCTGAGGATGACTTCCCCGTCGGCGTCGAGCGACTGGCCCGCCAGCCATTCCTCTACCAGGGCTTTGCCCGCCACGTCGAAAGTGGCCGTTACCTCGGCGCGTTCCGCCCCGTGGCGAATCATGTCCGCCGAGGCCCGCCCGCCCAGGGCCAGGATCAGGGCATCGACCAGGATGGACTTGCCGGCGCCGGTTTCGCCGGTGAGGGCGGTGAGGCCGGCGTCCAATTCAACGTCCACCGAGTCGACGATGGCCAGGTCGCGAACCTGCAGCAGCGTCAGCATGGCTCATCCGGGTTGCGTGCGCTGCGACCCCAGTGCAGCTTGGAACGGAGGATGCGGAAGAAGTCGTGCCCATGGGGATGGAGCAGGGTGACGCTGCGTTGCGCCGCGCCCAGCAGCAGGCGGTCGCCATGATCCAGTTCGCCCAGCAGGTTACCGTCGAAGGTAACCTCCGCACGGGTCTCGGAGCGCTCCAGCAGGCGGACCTCGATGGCGCTGTCGCGGCCGACGACGATGGGCCGATCGGAAAGGGTGTGGGGCGAGATGGGCGCCATGACCAGGGCGTTGAGCTGCGGATGGATGATGGGACCGCCGCAGGACAGGGCATACGCCGTGGAGCCTGTGGAGGTGGCCACCACCAGGCCGTCGCCTCCATGGGTGTTCACGTACACGCCGTCGATCCAGGTGTCGAACTCGATCATCCGGCCCGTGGCGTGCTTCTGGACCACGACATCGTTCAGCGCATCGCAGGTGAGTGGAGCCTGCCCGCGGCGTTCCAGCCGCGCACTGATCAGTGACCTGACGTCCTCCTGGTACTGGCCGGCCAGGACCTCGTCGAGACGGGCAATCATTTCCGGAGGTGAAATGTCGGTGAGGAAGCCCAGACGCCCCCGATTGATGCCGAGCAGGGGCGTGGCCGCTCCCAGCACCAACTGAGCGGCGTACAGCATGGTGCCGTCCCCACCCACCGCCACGACCAGATCGGCGCGCTCGACAAGTTCCGTGGCCGGAACCGGGGTGGCTGCTTCACCCAGCAGGGCTGCCAAGGGCCCCGACTCGGCAATGACCTCGCGCCCCCCGGCGCGCAGGTGGCGGGCGAGCGCCAGCAGGGAGTCGGTGACCCGGGGATCGTGGGCCCGACCCACCAGTGCGACGGTAGCGAAACGCCTGCTCATGATTGCAGCTTTTTATCATGCGGCCGGTTTGCCGACCACAAGCATAACTGGTTGGGGTGCAAGCATTTTCGATTGGCTTGACACTCTCGAAGCGCGGTTGCTAACTTGCTCCATGGACATTAAGAACCGGGTGAAAAAACGTAGTCGAAACATCGTTTTATGAGTGACGGTGCACCATTGGCGGAAGACCGGATCAGCGAGCGGGCCGGAACCCTGCTCAAGACGCTGATCGAACACTACATTCGCGACGGTCAGCCGGTGGGGTCCCGAACCCTCTCCCGCGAGTCGGGACTGCAGTTGAGTTCGGCTTCCATCCGCAACGTCATGGCGGACCTCGAGGAGCACGGATTCGTGGCCTCGCCCCATACTTCGGCCGGCCGGATCCCGACCGACAAAGGCTACCGGCTGTTCGTCAACACGCTGCTCAAGTGTCAGCCTCCGGAAGCGGGTGAGGTCGAAAGCCTGGAGCGCGCCTTCCAGCTGGGCACCGACGATCCCAAGGCCTTGGTCGCCACGGCCAGCGAGGTGCTCTCGAACATGACCCGGCTCGCCGGCGTGGTGCTGGTGCCCAGGGCCTCTCAGGCGGCGCTGTCCCAGATCGAGTTCCTGGGCCTGTCGGAAAACCGGTTGCTGGCCATCCTGGTCGTCAACGGGCGCGAGGTCCAGAACAAGGTCCTGCAGATGGATCGCCACTACAGCCCCGAGCAGCTGCGCCGCGCTGCAGCCTTCCTGAACGAGCAGTTTCGGGGGCGGGAACTGGCGAGTGTACGCTCACTGCTGGTGGCCCAGTTGCGGGAGGCTCGCGAAACCCTCAATCAGATGATGCAGGACGCGGTCAACATCGCCGAGCGCTTGTTCGATTCCGGCCAGCAGCCCACCGCTGCCGACGTGCTGATCGCGGGACAGGCCAACCTGATGGGCTTTGCCGAGCTCTCGAGCGTGGAAAAACTGCGGCGGCTGTTCGAGGCCTTCACCGAGAAACGCGACATCCTGCACCTGCTGGACCAGAGTCTCCACGCGGAGGGCGTGCAGATCTTCATCGGCCACGAAAGCGGCTACCGCATCCTGGACGACTGCACGGTGGTGGCGGCCCCTTATTCTGCGGACGGCAATACGATTGGCGTGCTCGGGGTGATCGGGCCGACCCGCATGGCTTATGAGCGGGTCATCCCCATCGTCGACCTGACCGCACGGCTGTTGGGCGCGGCCTTGAATTCCCGTCAACCGGCCCCATAGCCGCCATCCATGAGCGAGTTACCCCCCACAGACGGGTCCGAGGCGACCCGGGCGGAGTCTGACGCCACGGACGAGGGCAAGTCCCTCGAGCAGAAGCTGGCTGAGGCCGAACAGCGCCTGCTGGAGCAGCGCGATGCCATGCTCAGGTCGGTGGCTGACCTCGACAATTACCGCCGGCGCGTCGCCCGGGAAGTGGAGCATGCCCGGCAATTCGGCGCCGAGCGCCTCGCCGAGGCCCTGCTGCCCGTCCTGGACAGCATGGAGCTGGCCCTGGCGAATGCAGGCTCGGCCGATCCCAAGGTGCTGCTCGAGGGCCAGCAGGCCACGCTCAGGCTGCTGCTCAAGGCCCTGAGCGGGGCGGGCATCACGGAGATCGACCCACTCGGGCAGGCCTTCGACCCGGCACAGCACGAGGCCATGGCCATGCAACCGAGCGCCGGGGCAGCCCCCGACACCATCCTGAACGTCATCCAGAAGGGCTACGTCCTGAACGGGCGCCTGCTCCGGCCGGCCCGCGTGATCATCTCGCGCGCTGCCGAGGCTTGAAACCTGGGGCCTTTGGCCCCACCTCGCCAGCAAGTCAACTTTTGCTTACCTGGGAGCCATCACATGGGCAAGATCATCGGAATCGACCTCGGCACGACCAACTCCTGTGTCGCGGTCATGGAGGGCGGGACCTGGAAGGTCATCGAGAACAGCGAGGGTGATCGCACGACGCCCTCCGTCGTCGCCTTCACCAAGGACGACGAGGTGCTGGTGGGTCAGCCCGCCAAGCGCCAGTCGGTGACCAATCCCCGCAACACGTTCTACGCGGTGAAGCGCCTGATCGGGCGTCGTTTCCAGGACAAGGTTGTCCAGAAGGACATCCCCCTCACCCCATACAAGATCGTCGAGGCCGACAACGGGGATGCGTGGCTCGAGGCGCAGGGCAAGAAGGTGGCCCCGCCCGAGATTTCCGCCCGCGTGCTCATGAAGATGAAGAAGACCGCCGAGGACTACCTGGGCGAGGCCGTCACCGAGGCCGTGATCACCGTGCCTGCCTACTTCAACGACAGCCAGCGCCAGGCCACCAAGGACGCCGGCCGCATCGCCGGGCTGGAGGTCAAGCGCATCATCAACGAGCCTACCGCGGCAGCCCTGGCCTACGGTCTCGACAAGAAGGGCAGCGATCGCAAGATCGCGGTCTATGACCTCGGCGGAGGCACTTTCGACGTATCGATCATCGAGATCGCCGACGTCGATGGCGAGCGCCAGTTCGAGGTGCTCTCCACCAACGGCGACACGTTCCTGGGTGGTGAGGACTTCGATCGCAAGATCATCGACTACATCTCTGCCGAGTTCCACAAGGAAAGTGGCGTGGACGTCAGCAAGGACCCACTGGCCATGCAGCGCCTCAAGGAAGCGGGCGAGAAAGCC
>JAUMBX010000208.1:0-21635 GCA_032119515.1 Steroidobacteraceae bacterium
TTACGGCAACATGTCTGCCGCCACCGTGCCCGTCGCCCTGGTGGAAGCACTGGAAGAAGGGCGCATCCAGCCTGGCGCCACCGTGTTGCTGACCGGTTTCGGTGCAGGGCTCACTTGGTCTGCTCACGTCCTGCGCTGGGGCCAGCGGATCACCCCGCTGGGTGAAAGTGACGTGGAGCTGCCGCCCTGTGAACAGACCGCGCTGGCCAGGGTCCTTGAACTGATAGCACTCAAGCGCGGCAGCCGGGAAACAGCCTGATGTCTGCACGCCCGGCCGCGATCGAGACAGGGCCATGAGCGAAGGTTCCGAACGCCCGAAGGCACGCTCCGCAGAACCGCTGCGCGCGCTGCTACCCTTCCTCGCTCCCTATCGCACGACCATCGCCCTCGCCCTGTTTGCGCTGCTGGTGGCGGCCGGTGCGATGCTGGCGCTGCCGGTGGCGCTCAGGATGGTCATCGACGAGGGCTTCAGTGCCGGCAATGCGGCCACCATCAACCGTTCCTTCGTCGGGTTCCTGGTCGCAGCCGTGATCTTCGGCGGCTTCGCGGCCTGGCGTTTCTACCTGATGAGCTGGATCGGCGAACGGGTGGTGGCCGACATCCGCGACGCAGTGTATGCGCGCGTGATCCGCATGGATCCATCCTTTTTCGAAGTCACCCGCTCGGGCGAGGTGCTCTCGCGCCTGACCACCGATACCACGCTGGTCCAGTCCATCGCCGGGTCAGGCTTTTCGATCGCGCTGCGTTCCTCCATCACCCTGTTCGGCGCGCTGATCATGCTGGCCCTCACCAGCGCCCGCCTGACCAGCTGGATCCTCCTGGGCGTGCCAGTGGTCATCGCGCCCCTGATCATCGTGGGACGGCGGGTCCGTCGCCTGTCGCGAGCCGCCCAGGACGGCATCGCCGACTCCAGCGGGCTCGCCGGCGAAACGCTCAATGCCATCCAGACCATCCAGGCCTTCAACCTCGAGTCGCTGCAGGACCGGCGCTACTCGCGTTCCGTCCAGGCAGCCTTTGCCCACGCCATCAGGCGAACGCGCATCCGGGCCCTGCTGACCGCCCTCGGGGTGACGCTGGTCTTCGGCGCCATCACGATCGTGCTCTGGGGCGGCGCGCATGCGGTCCTCGACGGGCAGATGACGGCTGGCCAGCTGGGCCAGTTCCTGCTCTATGCCACCTTCGTCGGCAGTTCAGCCGCAATGCTCAGCGAGACCTGGGGCGAGGTCCAGCGGGCGGCCGGGGCAACCGAGCGGCTGGTGGAGTTGCTGCAGGCAGAGCCGGCGATTCGGCCACCCGCTTCGCCGCTGCCCCTGCCCACGCCTGGGCGCGGCGGCATCCGGTTCCAGAACGTCGGCTTCAGCTACCCCTCGCGGCCCGACCAGCGGGCGCTGAATGACGTCTCGCTCACCATCGAGCCTGGCGAGACAGTGGCCTTCGTCGGTCCCTCGGGCGCGGGCAAGAGCACGACCTTCCAGTTGCTGCTGCGCTTTTATGATCCGCAGTCCGGCAGCATCGACATCGACGGCGTTCCCCTGGCGGCCGCCGACCCGGCTGAGGTGCGCCGGCGCATCGGGCTGGTGCCTCAGGAAACCGTGTTGTTCGGCGACACGGCACGCGAAAACATCCGCTACGGCAGACCGGAAGCCACCGACGCGGAAATCGAGCAGGCAGCACGGGCGGCCTCGGCCCACGAGTTCCTGGCTCAGCTGCCCGAGGGCTATGACACCTTCCTCGGCGAGCGCGGCACGCGGCTTTCAGGCGGGCAACGCCAACGCATCGCCATCGCCAGGGCCCTGTTGAAGGACCCGCCCATCCTGCTCCTGGACGAGGCCACCAGTTCACTGGATGCGGCCAGCGAGCGCGCCGTGCAGGAAGCGCTGGAGCGTCTGATGCAGGGTCGTACCACCATCATCATCGCCCATCGGCTGGCCACGGTACTCAAGGCCGATCGCATCGTGGTCTTCGATCACGGACGGGTGATCGACAGTGGCACCCATGCGGAGCTGCTGGCTCGTAATCCGCTGTATGCCCGGCTGGCCGAGCTGCAGTTCGCAGGCACCTAGAACGCCAAGGCCTCTCCCTGCATCGGCAGCAGCGGCTCGATGCCCCAGCGGTCACGGATGCCCGCGGCCAGGGCCTCGCGCGCTGCCTCCTCCCCGTGGGTCAGCACGACCTGCGGCAAGCTGCCGGAGGGACCGATCACCGAGTCCAGCCAGGCCAGCAACTCGCCATGGTCGGCGTGGGCGGAAAAGCCGTCCAGCACGTGGACGCGCGCGCGAACCGGGATGAGCTGGCCCTCGATCTCGACGTCATCGGCGCCCTCGGCCAGCTCCCGACCCAGCGTACCCTCGGCCATATAGCCCACGATGACCACGTGCGCATCCCCGCGCCCCAGCCGGCGACGCAAATGGTGAACGACCCTGCCACCTTCGCACATGCCGGACGCGCTGACGATGATGCAGGGCTCATCGGTATCGTTCAGGGCCTTCGACTCTGCGGCTGAGCGCGTAATGACCAGGCTGGCAAGGTCCCGGGCCCACTGGCCGCTGTCGGCCAGGCGCTTTGCGTCGGCATCGAGCACCTCCGGATGCCGAAACAGGGCCTCGGTCGCCTCGGTGGCCATCGGGCTGTCGAGCACGATCGGATAGTCATGCGGCAGTCGTCCCTCGCGCACCGCCTCGGCAAGGTAGTAAAGAAGCAGCTGCGTCCGGCCCACGGCAAAGGCGGGGATGATCACCGTCTCTCCCGCCCGCGCAGCGGCCTCGAGGATGCGCTTGAAGGACTCGATCGTGTCCTGCATCGGCGCCCGGCTGCGGCCGCCATAAGTGGACTCGAGGAACACGACGTCTGCACCCTGTGGTGGATCGGGATCGCGTAGCAGCGGCACGCCGGGTGGGCCGAGATCACCGGAGAACACCATCCGCAGGTTGCGCCCATCAGACTCGACTGCCAGGACGGCACTGGAGGCGCCCATGATGTGACCGGCATCGTGCAGGGTCACCTGTACGCCGCCGGGAAGCGGCAGGGTCTTGCGCCAGGGCAGCGCGCGCAGGTGCCGCGACTGATGCATCCTGCGGACGTCCTCTGGCCGATAGAGGGGATCTGAGGTGCGCTCAGCATCCAGCCGGGCCACGTCTTCGAGGAGGATCGGCGTCAGGGCGAACGTCGCCGGTGTCGCCACCACGCCACCATCGTAGCCCTTGGCGTACAACAGCGGCACGCGCCCGGAATGGTCGACGTGTGCGTGAGTCAGGATCACCGACTGCAGGGTCCCAGGGTCGACCGGCCCGAGCTCGCGACTGCGCCGGGCGGGTTGCTCGCCGCCCTGGAAGATCCCGAAATCCACCAGGAGGCGGGTCGTTTCCGTCTCGACGTACAGGCCCGAGCCGGTCACCTCGCCGGCAGCGCCACAGGGCGTGACGCGGATCAAGACCCCGACCCTTCGCGCGCCTGGTTCACGACCGCTTCGATGGCACGCAGCAACGGGCGAGGCACTCCGGGCTGCCTCGAGCCAGCCGAGGCCTCGAGCACCTCGAACGCGAGGAAGGGCTTGGAATGGCGCTTGATGGCCCGGGCAATGACGCGGGCTGCGCTGGTCTTGTGGTGGGGCGAGGGATGCACCCCGGCCGCCCTCAGGAACACGCCTGCGTAGCCGTATTTCCACAAGCAATGCTCGATGGTGGGCTCCTTCAGTCGCGTGAGCCGCCCTTCGTGATCCGGACCGGCCAGCTTGCGCGCCTCGTCCGCATAGTTACGCCCGGTGGAGTCCCCTTCCGCCAGCAGATGCCAACCGATGCCCAGCTCGTCAGCCAGCCGGATCAGCGGTGTGAGTCCGCACTGCGCATATTCGACGACGGCCACCCCCTCCAGCGGCAGCTCGTAGCCCGCGAGCCGTGCCAGCTCGGGCATGAGCCAGAACTCGGTCTCACCTTCCACCAGCAGCCACGCACGCGCATAGAGTGCCTCACCCCGGCGGGCGCGGATGTGATAACCCAATTTTCGTAAGCCCTCGTCATCCAACACGCCCCCGCGCACCCGGTGCTGGCGAACCTGGCCGTCGCTGCGAACCAGGCGCCGTAACTGCGACAGATCGGCGTGCGCAAGGAAGGCCTCGGAATGCGTGCCGATGATCCGCTGGGCGGGCATGCGTTGCAGCAGGCCCCAGGCGGAAGCCAGGGTGATCGGGTGCAGGTGGGTTTCCGGGTCCTCGATGACGACCACGGGCGTAGCCGCCTTCGCGGCCCACACTTCGGGCAGCCGCAGGAAGGCCGCGACCAGGATGAGAATGGCCAACTGCTGCGCAGCTGAACCGTAGTAACGCAACCCGGCCGGCCTCGGTCCGCCCCGGGCCTCGACCAGCGCGGCAATCGAGCCGAGCAGGCCCTCTGTGCCCGCCTCCACTGCCTGACTGCGTTGACGCAGCAGCTCGCGGGCTGCCTCAAACCCTGCCATGAGCTCGGCCGGCTCGCTGCCAACTCCTTCAAGCAGCGCCTGGAAGTGCGTTTCGACTGCCTCGACCAAGGGTGGTCCGGCGTCACCCCGGCCGCTAGTGGGTGTGCAACCCAACAGCAGGCCGCCCTGCAGCCAGACCAGGGGGCAAAGCTGGCGCAACTCGGCAAGTTGTCCTGGCTGACTGCGACCTTCGCCCGCATCGCCGCGGATCACCCAGCCGGGTTCGCGATGACCCGCAGGATCGGCCTCGATGCGCAGACTCAGGCTGCGCCGCTTTGGACCACGCGGACCCAGGAGCGGGCCCAGCGCGGGCAGCCGCCCAGCGTCCCACTCGCCGGCCCGGGTCTCCACCATCTGCAGGGCGATTCCAAGGGGTCCGGCAAAGTCGCCACCCGGCGTCCTATGGAAGTGATGGTCCTGCAGCAGTGGCCTGTCGGGTTCCCCCGAGGCGAGTGCCAGGTGCAACGCCGACAGCAGGCTGGACCGGCCGCAATCGTTCTCGCCGATCAGGATGGTGGTGTCGTCGAAGTCGATCCTGGCCGAGGCGATACCCCGATAGTTCGCGACCTCCAGCGTCGCAATCCGCACCGGGTTCAGCCGCAGTGGGCGGCGATGATATCCAGCGCCGCCTGGACGCTACGCGCGTCATGGATGAACTGCACCTCGTCCCCGTTGATCACGCCCTCGCGAGCCATGGTCTCCCGGGCAAAGCCATACATCTGGTTCCAGAAGTCCCCACCCATGGAAATGATCGGGAACCGCTCCAGCTTGCCAGTCTGGATCAGGGTGATCACCTCGAAGGCCTCGTCGAGGGTGCCAAAGCCACCCGGCATCACGACGAACGCGCAGGAATACTTCACCAGCATCACCTTGCGCACGAAGAAATGCTCGAAGTTGATGTAACGGTCGAGATAGGGATTGGGCTTCTGCTCGCGGGGCAGGCGGATGTTACAGCCCACACTGAGCCCACCGGCCTCGCGTGCACCGCGGTTGGCGGCCTCCATGATGCCCGGACCGCCACCGGTCATGACCACGTAACCAGCACGCGCCAGCGCGCCGCCCAGTTCGCGGGCCAGCTGGTAGTGGGGATGGTCCTCGCCAAAGCGTGACGAACCGAAGACCGTCACGCAGGGGGCCTCGAAGTCGAAACTCTCGAAGCCGCGCAGGAACTCGAGGAAGAACCGCACCGCGCTTTCGAGGTCGGCCTCGCGATTGCGCCGACCGGAGAGGAAGGCCTTCTCGGCCCCTTCGACCTCGGATAGTAGTCCTCGGTCACCGCGCTGGAGATCGTCCGGGGTCACGTTCCGGTCAGTGGACGCCCGTGATGTTGATGTAGCGCAGGAACTCCGTGCGGGTGCGCGGATCGCGGCGGAACTGGCCCAGCATCTGGCTGGTCACCATTGAAACACCACGCTTATGGACTCCGCGGGTCGTCATACATTCATGCTTGGCGTCGATCACGACGGCCACGCCGCGCGGCTTCAGCACCTTGCTGATGCACTGGGCGATCTGTGCCGTGAGCTTTTCCTGGACCTGAAAACGACGCGCATAGCCCTCCACCACGCGGGCGAGCTTGCTGATGCCCACCACCTTGTTGGTCGGCAGGTAGCCCACGTGGGCACGCCCGATGATGGGGGCCATGTGATGCTCGCAGTGCGATTCGAACTCGATGTCGCGCAGGACGACCATCTCGTCGTAGCCGGCCACTTCCTCGAAGGTGCGCGCCAGGTAATCGGCGGGGTCGATCTGGTAACCGGAAAACCAGTCACGGTAGGCCTCCACCACCCGCCGCGGCGTGTCTTCGAGCCCCTCCCGTTTGGGATCGTCGCCCGCCCACCTGAGGAGCACTCGGACTGCCTCCTCTGCCTGCGTTTGGGTAACGGGCGCCTTGCGCTTGCTGCTCGCCATGACCGACCTCCCTGCCCCGGGGTAAGGCGCCACTATACCCCACCCCGGGGAGGAGGCTTCACGCGCGACCGGTGATCCGCTCGCGAATCTCGTCGGTGGCCAGGGCAGTCAGGTCCAGGGCCAGTTCGACGTCCACGCGCTTGCGGGTGATATCGTCGAGGCCTTCACGCAGGAGACCCAGGAACCTCGGCGGCGCCACCAGCATGATGCGCTCCAGCGACCCGGCGGCACGCGCGTGGTTGAGCCGACCCGCGATGTCCGCAGCAAAGTGCCGGTCTTCCTCATCGCGGGGAGAGACCTCGGTTCCCACGGCGTGATGACGCCCGGCGCTGTTGGTGAGCTGGCCCTGCCGGTCGCTGACCAGCCGCCGCTTGCTCAGGCGCGCCTCGTTGTGTGCGTAGTCTTCCCGCTCGGCGAGCGTTCCGGTATCCCGGTCGAGTCCGAAAATCCTGGCCCGACCCGCGTCGGCCACAACCACCCAGGTTTCACGCATGACGTCCTCCTTCCCTGTCCTTGACATAGTCCAAGGATAGGGTCGGCGGCGCGCCGGGAGATCAGGGTTTTCCGGGGGCTGGAGGCCTCAGCGCTTGCCGTCGGACTTCTTGTCGTTGACCCAGTCGTTCAAGGCCTTGAGGTTGCGGGTGCTGTTGGAGGTGTCCCGGCTCATCACGCCGCTGCTGTAGGGATCGTAGCCGTCTTCGACCTTGAGGGTCTTCATCTTGCGGGTCATTTCGCCCTCGAGAAGCGACAGGGCATCAACGTCCAGGATGCGGTTCAGGGTCTCGCCGGTGTTCACGGGCACGCCCGCCTGCCAGACGGCATTTCCACGCTCATCGAAGACCACCCTGCCCTTCGGCATGCGGTTGGTCTGATCGTTCTGGTCGTCGCTCATCGAATCACCCACGCAGGATCGTTCGGAAAATATGGTAAGCGGAGCTCAGGCTACAGGCGGGCTGGCCGCCAGACGATGACCCCGGTCACGAATTTGACCTTTTACTGCCCGGGCCTCCAAAGTGAACGCCTTGTCGGGCACACGCGGAGGGCAGATGGACAGGCACGAATTCCTGGCAACCGGGCTGATGGCCGGCGCCATGGCCGCAGAGGCGGCACAAGGCGCCGCGGTTCCTGCCATCGATAGGGCTCGGCTGACTCAGCCCGGCTGGCGGCGGAACTCCACCAACTGGGCGAGGATCGACACGGCGATTTCAGCGGGTGTCTTCGCGCCGATCGACAGTCCCACCGGGCCCTGCAGGCGTTCGAGCTGTGCCGGGGTCACGTCGAATTCCAGCAGCCGTTCCCGACGCGCGGCATTGGTCCGCCGTGAACCCAGCGCACCGACGAAAAAGGCGGGGGACTGCAGGGCCTCCATCAGGGCAAGATCATCCAGCTTGGGGTCGTGGGTGAGGGCGATCACCGCATCGCGAGGCCCGGGCTGCAGGCCCGTCACCACTTCGTCGGGCAAGCGAGTGACCAGGCTGACTCCCTCCAGCGCAGCCCAGCCCTCGTGATACTCGGGTCGCGGATCGCAGACGATCACATCCATGTCGAGCATCAGCGCCATGCCCGCCACGCAGCGCGAGAGCTGCCCTGCCCCGATGATCAACAGGCGCTCGCGCGGCGCGTGGATGGCCCGGAGGTGCTGACCGTCGAACTCAACTCGATCGGCCTCGGTCGAGTCGGTGAGGGTGACCACGCCTGTCGCCAGGTCCAGTGTCCTCTCGACACCGCGGCGAGCAGTGATGGCGGCGACCAACTCCGACACCCAGCCACCCTCCGCCGCCGGCTCCAGCACCACTTGCACCGTGCCCCCGCAGGGCAGGCCGAAGCGCCGGCCCTCTTCCGCCTGTTCGCCGTAGGTCGTCACGGTAGGTCGTTCGAAGGCCTGATCGCCCTGCCTCAGACGGTAGATCAGGTCGTCCTCGATGCACCCGCCGGAGACCGAGCCCACCAGCTGACCGTCCTCGCGCAGGGCCATCATCGAGCCGGGCGGCCTGGGCGAGGAGCCCCAAGTGCGGACGACCGTACCGAGCGTCACCCGGCGGCCGGCGCGGATCCAGTCCAGGGCCGTCGCGAGGACCTTGAGGTCGGTGCTGTTCATGACTCACCAAGTGACCATGGATGGCGTACAGTTTAGACGCCGGCGACCAAAAGCCGGTAACACGAAACACAACAACAGGGGGTTCATCATGAGTTACGAACTGACCATGCTCGCCTGCGCGGTGGGCCTGACCATCCTGCAGCTGCTGGTGGCCATTACCGGTGCCTCGCTGCAGGTGCCCATGGACGAACTGGCCGGCAATCGCGAGAAGCCCTTCGACCTGCAGGGCTGGGCCGGACGGGCCCGGCGGGCGCACAGCAACATGCTGGAGAGCCTGCCGCTGTTCGCGATCGTGGTGCTGGTGGCCCATGCCGCGGGGATCAGCAACGACCTGACGGTGCTGGGCTCACAGCTGTTCATCTACGGACGCACCGCCCATGCCATCGTCTATGTGGCAGGCATCGCCTGGCTGAGGACCGTGGCCTGGCTGGCTGCCACGGCGGGTATCGTGCTGATCCTGCTGCAGCTGGCATGACGTTATTTGCGGCCCGAAGCGTAGGTCTGATGGCCTGCCTGCTGCTGGCCGGCTGCGGGGGCGGCGGGGCAGGCGGTGAGCCTCCCCCGCTGCCGTCCGTCCAGTTTGTTCATGATTTTGCGACGGGCACGGGCGGCTGGCTGACCGACAGCGCGGATTACACGCCGGAGACCGCACCGGACGACGTTCAGGCCGAGTCGCGACCGCTACCGGAGCCCTTCTCGGGGCTTGGCCTGTACCTGGCGGGGACCAATCGCAGTGACGATCTGTTCATCTACGCCCGCACCAAGGTCAGCGGGCTGACAGCGGGAGCGACTTACCGTGCCCGCTTTCAGGTCGATTTCCTTAGCACCGTCCCCGCCGGCTGCGTCGGTGTGGGTGGTGCGCCCGGAGAATCGGTCTGGATCACGGCAGGCACCAGTCAGTCAGAGCCACAGACTGTTCTGGAGAACGGGGAGTACAGGGTGAACATCCCTCGCGGAAACCAGAGCAGCGGCGGAACGGCCGGCGAAGTCCTCGGTAACATTGCCAACTCCATCGCTGACTGTGCAGCTTTCGAGTGGCGGGCGAAGCAACTGTCGTCGGCCACCCCGGCGCCGCTGCAGCTTACAGCCGACAGTCGAGGAGAAGCCTGGATACTGGTGGGCATGGACTCGGGTTTCGAAGCCTTCAGCCAGGTTTTCCTAAGGACAGTTCAGATCGAATTCCAGCCGTCGGGTAATTGATGATGGGCGCGCCAGTCATCCTGGTCACCGGGGCAGGTCGCGGCATCGGCCGGGCCTGCGCCGCCGCCTTCGCGGCAATGGGTCACCGCGTCATCGCCGTGGCCCGCACCGCTTCGGACCTGGCGTCGCTGGCCGCGGAGGCCGGACCGGGCATCGAGCCCTGGATCGGGGACGTGCGGGATGAGGCGCTGTACGAGCGCATCGAGGCCCTGCACGAACTCGACGTCCTCGTGAACAACGCCGGGATCAACAAGCCGCTGCCCATGGTGGAGGTCGACGCCGGGACGCTCGATGCGATGATCGACGTGAACGTGCGGGCCGCCTATCGGGTATCCCAAGCCGGAATCAGGGTCATGCTCCGAGCCGGGCACGGCGGATCGATCGTCCACGTCTCGTCCCAGATGGGCCACGTGGGCGCTCCGCGGCGCACTGCCTATTGCATGACCAAGCACGCCATCGAGGGACTGACCAAGTCCATGGCCGTGGAGCTTGCACCGGAGAACATCCGCGTGAATTCCGTGGCACCCACCTTCATCGAGACCGACCTGACCCGCCCGATGTTCGAACAAGCGGAGTTTCGTGACTGGGTGATGGGCAATATCCCACTCGGTCGCCTCGGATCGGTATCGGACGTCGTGGCAGCGGTACTTTTCCTCTGCTCACCCGGGGCCGGTATGATCACCGGCCACAGCCTGCGTGTGGACGGGGGCTGGACTGCCCGTTAACCCTACCGGAAGACCCTCATGATCAGACACCTGAAAACCGGCCGTTCGGCGGCCGCCAGGGAAGAAGCGAATGCGCAGGTACGCGCCACCGTGGAACAGATCCTCGCGGAGATCTCTGCGCGAGGCGAAGCCGCCGTCAGGGAGTACTCCGCGCGCTTCGACAAGTGGTCGCCGGAGTCCTTCAGGCTGACGGAGCGCGAGATTGCCGAGGCCGTGGACTCCTTGCCCACGCAAACGCTCGACGACATCCGGTTTGCCCAGGCGCAGATCAGGCACTTTGCCGAGGCCCAGCGCGCGACCCTGCAGGACCTGGAGGTCGAGACCCTGCCCGGGGTGGTGCTGGGCCAGCGCAACATTCCCGTGAACGCGGTGGGCTGCTACGTGCCCGGTGGGCGCTATCCCATGGTGGCTTCGGCCCATATGAGCGTGGTGACGGCGCGCGCCGCCGGCGTGAAGCGCGTCATCGCCGCGGCCCCGCCTTTTGGCGGCAAGCCGCATCCGGCCATCGTCGCCGCCATGCACCTGGCGGGCGCCGACGAGATTTATGCGCTGGGGGGCGTGCAGGCCGTGGCCGCCATGGCCCTTGGCACCGAGTCGATTGCTCCCGTGGACATGATCGTGGGTCCCGGCAACGCTTACGTGGCTGAAGCCAAGCGCCAGCTGTTCGGCCGGGTCGGCATCGACCTGCTGGCGGGGCCCACCGAGACACTGATCATCGCCGACGACAGCTGCGATCCGGAAATGGCGGCCGTCGACCTGATCGGCCAGGCCGAGCACGGGCCAGGCAGCCCGGCGGTACTGCTCACCAATTCGGAATCGCTGGCGCGGGACACGCCTGCGGCGGTGGACAAACTGCTTTCCTGGCTACCCACCGCCGACGTGGCGCGGGTAGCGTGGCAGGACTGCGGTGAGATCATCCTCTGCGACACGCTGGAGGAAATGGTGGCCGAGGCCGACCGGATCGCCTCCGAACACGTGCAGGTCCTCACCCGCGACCCGGAGTTTTTCCTCGAGCGGATGACCAACTACGGGGCGCTGTTCCTTGGGCATCGCACCAATGTGTCCTACGGCGACAAGGTGATCGGCACCAACCACACCCTGCCCACCATGCGCGCTGCGCGCTACACCGGCGGGCTGTGGGTAGGCAAGTTCATCAAGACCTGCACCTACCAGCGGGTGCTGACGGACTCCGCCTCGGCGCTGGTCGGCGAGTACTGCTCGCGCCTGTGCGAGATCGAGGGATTTGCAGGCCACAAGGAGCAGGCCGACCTGCGCGTGCGCCGCTACGGGGGCTAAGGATCACTCGCGCGTGAGCGTGACCCCGGCCTCGCCGACGCCGACGTTCACCTTGACCTCACGCTCGCCCTGACCCTGGCCGCTGCTCTGGCCGCCCACCACGTGGCGGTCGCGGGCTGCCTCGGTACCGCTGATGCTGGCGTCCCCGACACCGGCGGCCGCCGAGACCTGGCCGGCAGAATCCAGACGGGTGATGACCTTGGCCTCGCCCACCCCGACGTCGAGGCGGACTGCAGAAGTCGGTGCCTCGATGCGGGCCTCACCCACCCCCAGGTCGACCTCCACCGCAGCGGGCGCCGGGATGGGCAGCTTGACGCGCCAGGTGCCCTGCAGGCTGCCGCCGTCCACCGAATCCGGGTCCAGCGACAACTCGAGGCGATCACCCCGGCGAACGATCTTCACCTTGGACGTGCTGACGTCGGCCCGCTTGCCAAACCAGCCCTTCTTGGCCGGCTCGATGGTGACTGTCAGTTCGTAGTTGGCGGTGCTGCCCGGCTCGACGCGCACTGAACCGACACCGGCATCGATATCCAGCGCGGCGATGCCGTCGGACTTGATGCTGTGACGGCGGGTAACCGTCTCGGCCGACTCTGCGTGGATCGCAGGTGCCATGACGGCAGCCATCAAGCCTGCGCTCAACAGGATGTTTTTGAACATGTCCGGAACTCCGCAATTAGTGAGATGGTGTATTATATAACTATAACACTAACTCCAAGGCATGAGGGTAAACCGCAGCTTGCAGGAGTTTTTCATTCATGGTACCTTTTTTATACAAGGTACTGGTATAGATCATGGAGCGAGACTTAAACATGTCTTCATTGCGCAAGGGGCTCCTCGAGTTCCTGGTGCTCAAGATCGTCGGGGCGAACAGTGTGTATGTTCCCGACATCCTCAGGCGCCTGGCCGTCACGGAGTTCGCCACCCAGGAAGGCACGCTGTACCCGCTCCTCAGCAAGTTGAGGCGCGAGGCCCTGGTGCAGTACGAATGGCAGGAGTCCGACGTCGGCCCGCCCCGCAAGTACTACCGGCTCACGGCAGCCGGGCAGGCCAGGCTCACCGCCCTCGACGAATACTGGAACCGTCTCAACCAAACCATTTCTGACCTGGGACAAGCACCATGCAACGCATCATCACTGTCAGCCTGAATCGCAACGCCTATCAACTGGAGGAAATGGCTCACGCGCGCCTGGGCAGCTGGCTGCTGGAAGCCGCCGGCCGGCTCCGCGACAACCCGGACCGGGTGGAGATCCTGGCCGACCTCGAGCAAGCCGTGGCCGACCAGTGCCTGCGTCGCATGCGCAACGACCAGACCGTCATCACCCTGGAGGAGCTCGAGCCGGCGTTAGGCGAGGTGGGCCAAGTGGAATTGCCTGCCGAGGAAACCAGCGCGACACCTGCGCCCACGGCAGCACCTACCTCCCCTCCGCTGCAGCAGGTCACCGAGGGCGCCTTCATCAGCGGCGTGTGCCGCGGGCTCGCCCATCACGCCGGCCTCGACGTCACGCTCGTGCGGGTGGTGGCCCTGATCCTGCTGTTCTTCACCGGCGGCGGCATGATCCTGCTCTACCTGGCGCTGATGCTGCTGATTCCCTATGCGCCGATGGGCACGGGCACCGGCAAGGTCCGCAAGCTGCCGCTCAAGAGCCGTGAGATGGTGACCTGGCTGAAGCTTAAGCTGAGCGCAGTCACGGGCTAGTCGCCCGTCGGCCGGATGGCGTCGAGTGGCTGGTTGAACTCCACGATGAATCCGTCGGGGTCGTAGAACAGGGTGACCATCACCCGGATCGGCGGCTGGCCCGTGTAACCCGGGTACTCGCGCAGCGTGGGGCCGCGCATCACCTCCACGCCCGGCGTGGCCACGATGCGCGGCCAGCGCGCCTCGAGTTCCGTGGTGTTAAAGAGCACTACTGCGTTACCGGGCGTCATGCCCTCGCGTCGAATCGGCTTGCTGTGGTCAGGGTGGTCCCGATCGTCGTACTGGAAGTCGACCAGTCCCAGCACACCGATGTAGGTATCGGTCGCCTTGAGGAACACCAGGCGGATTTCCTGGTCCGGCTGGCCCTCGCCACGCGGCCGACGAATCACCTCGTCGTAAAACACCTCCATGCCGATGGCGTCGCGATAAAGCGCCAGCGAGCGCTCGATGTCGCGCACGATGAGCGTCTGGCGCCTCAACACCAGCGGATCCTCGTCCGCCGGGGCCGGCACTGCCAGCAGGCAGGCCAGGGCGACCAGCGGGACGAACAGTCGATAGGTGATGTTCATGCGACCGACGCTAGCATAACCAGACGTTCTATCGGGCTCAGTGACGGAGCATGCCCAGGGCCGCATGTAGCGTCAGACCCAGCAACAGCAGGCTGGAGACCGCAAACAGCGCGAAGCGGGTGGGCACGTGATTGAAGGTGGCCTGAACCAGCGAGTGGGCGATGCGTAACGCCACGTAGCCCCAGGCAAAGCCGATGTTGACGGGAAGATCGCCCTGCCCGAGCCACTGCAGCACGATGCAGATGGCGTAGAACAGGGTGGGCTGTTCCATCAGGTGGTTATAGTTGTCGGCCACCTGGCGCGGACGGTCCGGCATGACCGCATTGGTGGCACCGGCGAACTTGCCGGTTTCGGGCTTGATGCCGAGCCGATGCATGGCCGGCAGCCGCGTGCACCCCAACCAGACCAGCATCACCAGTGACCAGCCGATCAGCGCCGTCATCGGCGCCAGCAAGCCGTGTGCGTACATGGCGACCTCCCTCTTTTGACCGCAGTCTACACTGAGGCCCCGATCGCAGGATCCCCGTGCCGTGAGAATGCTGCTTTTCTGGCTGGCTTTAGCCTGGTTATTGCCCCAGCCGCTCAGGTGGGTGCTCGGCCGACGGCTTTCACCCCTCGCACGACGCCTATGCGGAATTCGCTGCCGCCATGGCCGCGGCCGTGCTTCCTGGTCTCGCCAAAGACCGTGATTGCTTATGATGGCGGGACTGCAACCCACCCACACCAGGGGCTGAAGACATGCCAAGAATCCTCCACCTGCTCGCACTGCTGGGGCTGATCGTCGGGCCGGCCCAGGCCCTCGACCTTTCTGCCCACCGCATCGTCGACCTGACGCATGCCTACAACGCAGACACTCTTTACTGGCCGACCTCCCCGTCGCGCTTCGAACTCAAGACCCTGGCCGACGGCCACACGCCGGGCGGCTGGTTCTATTCATCTTATTTGGTGTGCACGCCGGAGCATGGCGGCACGCACCTCGATGCACCCCATCACTTCGCCGAAGCCGGCATCACGGCGGAGAAGATCCCCCTAGACAAGCTCATCGCCCCGGCCATCGTGATCGACGTCACCGCCCAAGCTGCCCGTGACCCGAACTATCAACTGCAACCCCAGGACATCCTGGATTTCGAGGGCACCTATGGCGCGATCCCTGCCGGTGCCGTCGTACTGCTGCGTACGGGGTGGAGCCGGCACTGGCCGGATGCCAAGGCCTATCTCGGCGACGACACCCCGGGCGACGCAAGCCGGCTTGCCTTCCCCAGTTACGGCGAGGAGGCTGCACGGCTCCTGGTCGAGGAACGGGGCGTGGCGGTACTCGGCGTGGACACGGCCTCCATCGATCCAGGTAACTCGAGGGACTTCCGGGTCCACCAGGTGGCCGCCGCTCGCGACGTACCTGGCCTCGAGAACCTGACCGGACTGGAGCAGCTGCCGGTGCGCGGTGCCACCCTCATCGCCCTGCCCATGAAGATCGAGGGAGGCTCCGGAGGACCCGTGCGGGTGGTGGCGCTGGTGCCCGACCGGCCTTCCGTGTCAGGCTCCGCGCCCATGGCAGAGAAGCGACCCTTTACCGTGGTGGCCGAGGGAGGCAGCCGCGAGGACGAGTACTACTGGCTGCGCGACGACACCCGCAGCGACCCCGACGTGCTGGCCTACCTGCAGGCGGAAAACGCGCACGTCGATGCGATGCTGCTGCACACCCGTGGGCTTCAGGAAAGCCTCTACGAGGAAATCGTGGCCCGCATCAAGCAGGATGATGCCAGCGTGCCGGTGCTGGACGACGGCTGGTGGTACTACAGCCGCTATGAAACCGGCCAGGAACGGCCGATCTACGCCCGGCGCGAAGGCAGCATGGAAGCGCCCGAGCAGGTGATGCTGGACCTGAACCAGCTGGCCGAGGGCCTCGGCTTCTACCAGGTCGCCAACTGGGAAGTCGCTCCGGACAACCGTCTGCTGGCCTGGGCCGAGGATTCGGTGGGCCGGCGGCAGTACACGATCCGTTTCAAGGATCTCGTCACCGGAGAAGTTCTTGCAGATCGCATCGAGAATGCAGAGGCTGGCCTGGCCTGGGCCGCAGACAGCCGCACTCTGATCTACGTGGAGAAGGATCCGCAGACGCTCTTGGGCCTGAAGGTGCGCAAGCACGTGCTCGGCACCGATCCGGCCGAGGATGCGCTGGTTTACGAACAGGACGATGAGAGTTTCTACACCGGGGTGGGCAAGACGAGCGACGATCGCTACCTGCTGATCCAGGCCGAGAGCACCGTATCCAGCGAGATTCGCTATGCGGAAGCCAGCGACCCGAACCTGACCTTCAGGGTGTTTTTGCCGCGCGAACGCGACCACGAATACCAGGCCGACCACGTGGACGGTCGCTGGATCATCCGCAGCAACTGGCAGGCCAGGAACTTCCGATTGATGGAGGTGGCCGATGGCCAGACTGATGACCGCAGTACCTGGAGGGAGGTCATCGGGCATCGCGAAGAGGCCTTCATCAACGACTTTGCCGTGTTCAGGGATTTCCTGGCGGTCGACGAGCGCTCCGGCGGCCTGCGCAAGCTGCGCATCCGCAGGTGGGCCGGCGGCGAGGACTACTACGTCGACTCCGACGACCCCACCTACGCCTTCGAACTGGGCAGCAACCCGTCGGTGGACAGCACGACCCTGCGCTACACCTACGAATCCATGACCACGCCGCTGTCGACCTTCGATCTCGACATGGCCACCGGGGAACGTACCCTGCTCAAGCGCGAGCCGGTGCTCGGTGATTTCGATGCGACTCGCTACGCGAGCGAATACCTGTGGGCCACCGCCCGCGACGGCACGCGGGTACCGGTTTCCGTGGTCTATCGCCAGGATACGCCGCGGGATGGCACGGCCCCGCTCTACCAGTACGCCTATGGCTCCTATGGTTCTTCTACCGACCCGTTCTTCAGCCGCACCTGGTTGTCGCTGCTGGATCGCGGGTTCGTGGTAGCCATCGCCCACGTGCGCGGCGGCCAGGAAATGGGCCGCAGCTGGTACGAGAACGGCAAGCTGCTGGCCAAGCGCAACACCTTCAACGATTTTGTCGACGTCACCCGCTTCCTGGTGGCCGGCAAGTACGGCGATCCCAGCCGGGTATTTGCCCAGGGCGGCAGTGCTGGCGGATTGCTGATGGGCGTCATTGCCAACGAGGCGCCGGGTGACTACCGCGGGATCATTGCCCAGGTACCGTTCGTCGATGCGGTCACCACCATGCTCGATGAGAGCATTCCGCTGACCACCAACGAGTTCGACGAGTGGGGCAACCCCACCGACAAGACCTACTACGACTACATCCTGTCCTACTCGCCCTACGACAACGTCCGGGCCCAGGAATACCCGGCGATGCTCGTCACCACCGGCCTGTGGGACAGCCAGGTGCAGTACTTCGAACCCGCAAAGTGGGTCGCCCGCCTGCGCGACCGCAAGACGGATCAGAATCCGCTGCTGTTCCGGACCACCATGCAGGCCGGACACGGCGGCAAGTCCGGGCGCTTCGAGCGCTACCGCGAACTGGCCGAGGTCTACGCCTTCATCCTCGACCAGGCCGGTCTTACTCGATGAGGAGGCTGGTCGCCGGAGCGCTCGCCTGCTGCGTGACGCTGTTGGCGGAGGCGGGAAGCCCGGCGGTAACGCTCGGCATCGACGTGCTGCTGGAGGAAGGCAGCGAACACCTCGCCTTGCTCGAGGGCAAGCGGGTGGGCCTCGTCACCAACCCGTCCGGAGTGGATGGCCACCTGGTGCCCAGCGTCGATCGCCTGGCCGCCGATGAGCGGGTCAACCTGGTCAGGCTATACGCCCCCGAACACGGAATACGCGGCGACGTGCCGGCAGGCGACCCGGTTGGCGACGAGCGTGATGCGTTCACCGGGTTGCCAGTGACCAGCCTCTACGGCAAGAGCCGTCGACCGGGCGCCGAAGCACTCGCCGACGTGGACCTGCTGCTGCTGGACCTGCAGGACGTGGGCTCGAGGACCTACACCTATATCTCCACCATGGGCGAGGTCATGCGGGCCTGTGCCGAGCACGGCAAGCCGCTGGTGGTGCTGGACCGACCCAATCCGCTCGGTGGGCTGCTCTTCGAAGGCCCGGTCATCGAGGCCGAGTGGTACAACTTCATCGGCTGGGGACCGGTGCCCATCTCGCACGGCATGACCATGGGCGAGGTCGCGCGCTACTTCAGGCGCGAGCTCGGCATCGATTGCGAGTTGCACGTGGTACCGATGCGCGGCTGGCGGCGGGAGATGTCCTGGGCGGACACGGGGCTCACCTGGACCATCACCTCTCCCCATATCCCTCACCTGCTGCAGGCCCATCTCTACATCACCACCGGAATGCTGGCAGCCAGCTTCCCGGTCCTGAGCGACGGCGTGGGCTCCACCATGCCCTTCGAGTTGATCGGCGCGGAGTTCATCGATGGGGCCGCCCTGGCCCGCGAACTGAATAAGCTGGCGCTTCCGGGGATCCGCTTCCAGCCCACCACCTTCCGGCCCTTCTACGGCAAGTTCGCGGGCAAGGGGCTATCGGGGGTGCGCCTGCGACTGACCGACACCGGGTCTTACCGCCCCCTTCACACCGGGCTGCAGATCCAGGCCACCCTGAGGCGCCTGTACCCGGAAGCCCTCACGGTCGGCGAGGAAGCCTACGTCGCCCGGCACTGGGGCAACGTGGCTACCGTGGAACTGCTGCGCGCCGGCGCTTCTGCAGAAGCGATGGAGCGGAGTTGGGCAGAGGGCCTTCTTAATTTCAGTGAGCGACGGGAGGGCATCCTCCTGTACTGAGTCCCAGACCCATCAATTCGTGCCATGCGGCGAGCCGGCAACCGAGACCGCGAGTTCCACCCGCGTTCCCGGCATGGCGTTCTCGATGCGCAATTCCGCACCAAGGGCCCCCGCCCGCTCGCGCATGTTGCCGAGGCCGTTCCCCTCCCTCACACCAGGCTCGATGCCCATGCCATTGTCCTGAACTGCAAGCTGGAGCGTGCGCTTGGTCCTATCGTAACTGGCAAGAACATGAATATCGCTGTCACCGGCATGCTTCAGGGCATTGTTCAGGGCTTCCTGCACGATCCGCATCATGTCCAGCAGCACCTTGGTCGGCAGCTCCGGCGCCTCGTCCAGGTCAAGGTCCCAGTGCACCCGCGGCGATCCCGCTGGCAGGCGTCCGGACACGCGGTGCCGCAGGTAGCGCAGGGCATTACCCAGACAACCCTCCGACCGGCTGAGGGTATCCACCATCAGGTGCAGGTCCATCAGGCAGCCATCGAGCAAGGACTTCATTTCTGCAGGCCTCAACTCACCGCGAGCGGCATAGAGACTGCCAATGCTCAACTGGGTACCAAAACCGTCATGCAGGTCCGCCATCAGTCGCTTTTCAGCCTGAAGGCGCGCGAGGACAGCCTCCGCCTCCGCCTCACGACGGGCCGACAGATCCATGATGACGCCTATGTACAAACCGTTGTTGCAAACAGTCAATAACATGGTGATGACCAACGCGACCACGGGCATGACTACCGTGCTCACGCGCAGCATCTCCTCACCGGTAAAAAAAGTAAGGAAGAAGGCCATCCATGCCAAAAGCGTCGTCAGCCCAACGGAAATGCTGAGTAGGCGCAGGTTCAGCATTCGATGCTTGCCAGCGAGCCGGTGCGCCAGCCACGCGGTTACCAAGCCAGCCGTGTTGGCAAAACTGAAGACAAAAGTGGCGAGTGCGCCGCGGCCTGCTTCGAACAGGGCCAGCGCAAGACCTAGGAGAGCGATCGCTGCCATAAATAGTGCTATCCAGCGCAGCGGAACCGGATAGCGACCCAGCCGCGCCAGGGACCACGCCCTCAGCACGGGCGAACCCACACAGAACAAGGCGAGCAGGGGGAACTCAATCAACTCCGGAAGTCCAGGCCCGGTGCTGCCAAGCAAGGTCACCACCAGAAATCCAGCGCCCAGCAGTCCAGCTAAACACCAGGCATCGACACTGGGTGAACGCTTGCTCCATAGGACCACCCAGACGAGCCCAGTAAGCATGATCTGCAGCAACGCAAAACCCGCAGTGCTCTCGACTCCGTTGATGGTGTTCAATCGCCCATCTCAGTCACCGGACGAGTAGTCGTCATTTTTGTTTAGGCCGCCAATTCGCACCTTACCAGGCAAAGCTTACCGTTCGAGGGAGGGGCGGACAAACCGCCCCTCCCGCATGCGCCGTCACGGCTTGTTATCTCACGAAGCGAAAATCCGCTGAAATTTCGACCCCGTCAAAGGTGACGATGGCAGTCCGGCACGAATTCGCGTAGCCCTTCGGTGTGGCCCAGTTAAACTGCCAGTAGCCGTTACCCTGGCTGATGAGCCCGGACTTGCCTGCGTACTCCTCGATGCTGTCCGTCAGCGCAGACGCCGCAGTGTCAGAACTGCAACCCGTGGAAGTCACCTGGAAATCCTCAGGGATCGTGTCTACGGGAACGCCGTCATTCGTGCAGCGCCACTTCAGGGGTATGACCCGTCCCGCATTCGCCCGATTCACGGTAGGACGACGATCGACGGGTGCAAAGAAGCCGTCACAGGAGATCGGCGGCGGCGCATTGACGGTCTGGTTCGCAGTGTCTTCTGAGGTGACATAGGTTTGCGGATCGCTGGTATCGGTGTAGGTCGCCTCGACCCCATATTCGCCTGGGTCACCGGCCGTACCCGAGCAGGAGAACTCGTAAATACCCGCCTCGAGATCAGTCAGATCGCTGTCCGTGCAGAACTCGCTGCCGTCGACCAACACGTCAACCTTGCCGGGCAGGGTGCTCGGGGCTCCGGCGCTGTCTTCCAGCGAGACCTGGCCCGAGACCGTGTACTGACCACCGGTCAATACGGGTGAAGGATCGACGTTCGTAATCGACGTCATGGTTGCAATCCCGCTGCTCGGCAGCGCGTCCGAGAAGTAAACTTTGACCTTGCGGGTAAAGGTGGCCGCTTCCGAAGTCAAGTCCGCTACCCAGTGCGCCGCAACGCCGGCGTCGATTGAGGCTGGATCGACGGTATTTGGATAGGCGCTGCCATCGCAAGGACCAAAACACTGTGGGACACTGGCAAATATGTCCGCACCGTATCCTTCTCTGTAAACCCCCCCCTTGTAGGATGTAAACGTGTTCACCGCGCCATCCGATTCAAGAATACCACCCACCGCGATGCTCCCCCCAACGAGAGCGCGCGTCTGGACCACATAGCGACGATCCCCAACCAACCCCGTAGTGGTTGGGCCGTTATCAGCGCCGGCAAGGTAGAAGTCCGACACAAGATAGAGGGCAACAGGAGCAGCAAGTCCTGCCGGGAGGTCGATGCTCACGGTCAGCTCGGCAAAAGTATTGGGCGAGGTGTAGTCGGTGGTGACGGTCATCGCATAGTTTCGACTGTTGTGACTCGCGGTGAGGGTCTCGACGTTTCTCCAGTTTCCGTCGGTGAGGTCGGTGAGTGTGTTGCCAGTTGATATCCATTCCACGAGTGGGGCGGAGTTGCCTGAAAAATTGAACCACTGGAATCCGCCAGTTTCGGATTGCCCAGGGTAATCCGGAACGAACTTCGTACCGTCCGCATACAGGGCAAAGCTCAGGGTTCCGGGTGTAAACGTCAGCCCTCCTACACCTATCTCCTGATAAACCTGACGTAAACCTAAACGACTGACTTGGTAAC
>JAUMBX010000209.1:0-408 GCA_032119515.1 Steroidobacteraceae bacterium
GTTCCTGCCGCTCCTCCAGCCACTCGAAGACCCGGGCCAGTTCCTCCTCGTAAAGCGCCTCATCGAGGCGGCCCCGGATCAACTCGAAACGCAGGTACACGAGGTAGGTGTTCATCACGTCGGTTTCGCAGTAGGCACGCACGTCCGCGATCCGCCCCCCCTGCACCGCTTCCCAGACCTTGTCGCCACTCATGCCCAGCTTGCCGGGCAAGCCGAGGAGCAGGGCAACGTTTTCGAGGCTGGCCCGGCCCCGACCCTGGAAACCGGACAGCACGTCCATCAGGTCGATGTGACGCCAGTGGAAGCGCGAAAGGTAGTTGTTGTAGCGGTAACTGGAGTCACCCTCGCCTACCTCCCAGTAGCGGGGCGAGGCAACCCCGTGCTTGAGCATCCGGTAGTGCAGCACAG
>JAUMBX010000209.1:418-1612 GCA_032119515.1 Steroidobacteraceae bacterium
GAGACCAGCGTCGGCTGGGTTTTTTCCAGGCCACCGAAGAAACGCTGCAGCAACTCTGCCTCAGGCGAATCGACCTGCCCCAGGCTCCACACCGCCAGCGTACTGTGCGCCCGGTAGACGGCGGCGATCGAGGCAATCCTGTGCTGTTCGAAGGGCAGGAAATCAGAACCGGTTTCCTCGCGCCGGCGCGCGAACATGGCCTCCGCCACCTCTGCGTCGCTGGCCTCTTCCATGCCCAGCTGGCGCCGGCCCAGCTCGACATCGGGAATCGTCTCGATATCAAAGACCAGGCAGTTGATCACGGGGACCTCCTCGCGTCGGTCATCAGGCGCTTCATCTCGGTAACAGCCGGGTGCCAGCCGGCAAAGACCGCCCTGGCCACGATCGCGTGACCGATGTTGAGTTCGTTGAGGTCGGCCAGTGCGGCCACCGGCTGGACGTTGTGATAATCCAGTCCATGCCCGGCATTGACCACCAGGCCAGCCTGGCGAGCCTGTCGCGCTGCAAGCTCCAGCCGCTCGAGCTCCTTGAGCTTCGCCACACCCCTGGCCTCTGCATAGCTGCCAGTGTGCAGTTCGACGATTGCCGCACCGGCACTGGCAGCGGCCTCCACCTGGGACGGATCGGGATCGATGAAAAGAGAGACCAGGATGCCTTCGGCAGCCAGCAGCGAGCAGTGCGCGGCCAGCTGAGGACCGCCACCGATGACGTCGAGCCCGCCTTCCGTGGTGACTTCCTCACGCCGCTCGGGCACCAGGCAGACCTCGTCTGGCCGGACTTCACGGGCGATGGCAAGCATCTCGGTGGTGGCAGCCAGCTCGAGGTTCATGCGGGTCTTCAACAGCTCACGCAGCCGCCAGACGTCGTGATCCTGGATATGGCGACGGTCCTCGCGCAGGTGCAGCGTGATACAGTCGGCGCCGGCCTGCTCGGCCATGAGGGCGGCGAGCACGGGGTCCGGCTCGCTGCCACGCCGGGCCTGGCGCAGGGTGGCTACATGGTCCACGTTGACACCCAAACCGATGACTTGATTCCTGTTCAAGCTTCCTTCTCCAGCTTGCGCAATTCCAGCATGACCTCCCGACTGCGCAAGCTGCGCCCATCGAGACAGTGTTCGAGTGCCTCCCGGGTCAGGCGCTTGGCCGCGCGCAGCACCGAGGGCGAATCCAGCCTGTCCTCGGCAATGGCCATCAG
>JAUMBX010000209.1:1622-2441 GCA_032119515.1 Steroidobacteraceae bacterium
ACGATAATCGTAAACCACCGCCGGCTCGAGCCCGGTGAAGTCAGGGGCGTAGCCTAGCTCCCCCAGCAGGGCGAATTCAAAGCGCCGCAGGACACCCTCCTCGAGGGGCGCGTCTGCAAGGCTGCTGACGGCCATCAGGTAAGCGCCGAAGATGCCCTCCGAGGGTTCGGCCTCGGGCAGCAATTTCAGCACCAGCTCGTTGAGGTAGAAGCCCGACAGCAGCCGTTGCGGTGGCAGTACGGCCAATACGTCCGTGGCCTCGGCAGCGGTCAAGGTCCCACCATCGGTTCCGCCGCTCCAGGAGACCAGCAGCGGGGTGAAGGGCCTCAGCACGCCACGCACGGCAGAACCGGGCCGGCGCGCGCCCCGGGCGAACAGGGACACACGTCCATGTTCCCGGGTGAGGAACTGACAGATCCGGCTGGAATCGCTGTAGTCACGATGATGCAGCAGGAAGGCCGGCTGCAGGCTGGCCCTGCGCGGCCCGCTCATGGTGATTCGTAGCCCAGGGCCCGGAGCGCAGCATCGCTGTCCGCCCAGTTCTCACGGACCTTGACCCACAACTCCAGGTGCACCCGCCGCCCAAGGGTTGCGTTCAGTTCCAGCCGGGCTGCCCGGCCGACCGCCTTCAGCACCTGCCCACCCTTGCCGATCACGATCCTGCGCTGGCCAACCCGCTCGACCCAGATGACTGCGTGAATCTCCACCGCCGGTGGGTCGTCCTGTTCCTTCCAGGCCTCGATCTCCACGGTCAATCCGTAGGGCAGTTCCTGGTGCAGCGAACGGGTCAACTTTTCGCGAATGATCTCGGCAGCGAGG
>JAUMBX010000210.1:0-775 GCA_032119515.1 Steroidobacteraceae bacterium
CGTGCCTGCGTCGATCGCGGTTTCCGTGCGGAGGGTTCGCTGCCGGGCAGCCTGCGCCTGCGACGGCGGGCGCCCGCGATGCGTCGTGCCCTCGAGTCCGCCCAGTCGGGTGCCCTGCCCGTCGATCCGATGGAGTGGGTCAATGCCTGGGCGCTGGCGGTCAACGAGGAGAATGCGGCCGGAGGGCGCGTGGTCACCGCGCCGACCAACGGGGCCGCTGGTATCGTGCCGGCCGTGCTGCATTACTACCTGCACCACGTGGCCGGTGCGGGGGCCGACGGGGTCAGGCGTTTCCTGCTGACGGCCGGTGCCATCGGCCTGCTGTACAAGCGCAACGCGTCCATCTCCGGCGCCGAGATGGGATGTCAGGGTGAGGTCGGCGTGGCCTGCTCCATGGCTGCTGCCGGGTTGGCCAGCGTGCTGGGCGCCAGCGTCAGGCAGGTGGAGAATGCCGCCGAGATCGGTATGGAGCACAATCTCGGTCTGACCTGCGACCCGGTGGCCGGGCTGGTCCAGGTCCCCTGCATCGAGCGCAACGCGATGGGCGCGGTCAAGGCGATCAACGCCGCCCGGCTCGCCCTGCGCGGCGATGGCACCCACCTCGTGTCACTCGACCAGGTGATTGCCACCATGCGCCAGACCGGACTGGACATGGCCGAGACCTATAAGGAGACCTCGCGCGGCGGACTGGCCGTCAACGTCGCCGAGTGCTGACAGATCCCTTGCCGGCAAAGCGGTCGGTGGCGCGCACCAGTTCATCGGTGATGCCTGCCTC
>JAUMBX010000210.1:785-5014 GCA_032119515.1 Steroidobacteraceae bacterium
GAGTGGCCCGCGTCGGACACCACCTTGAAATCGGCCTCTGGCCAGGCCCGGTGCAGCGCCCAGGCGGTCATCATGGGGCAGACCACGTCGTATCGGCCCTGTACGATCACCGCCGGGATGTGCCGGATCTTCGGCACCTCGCGCAGCAGCTGGTCCTCGCTGTCCAGGAAGCCGCCGTTCACGAAGTAGTGGCACTCGATCCTGGCCACGGCGAGTGCGAAGCGATCCTCTCCCCAGCTGCGGGCATTGGTCTCGTTGGGGTGCAGGAAGCTCGTCGAGCCTTCCCAGATGGCCCAGGCCCGTGCGGCCTCGACGGCTATCCGTTTGCTGCGGCTAGTGAGCCGGCGATAGTAGGCCTTGATCAGGTCCTTGCGTTCACGTTTGGGGATCGGTGCGAGATAGTCTTCCCAGCGGTCCGGATAGATGGCGCTGGCGCCTTCCTGGTAGAACCACTGCAATTCGGCATGCCTGAGCATGAAGATGCCGCGCAGCACGAGTTCGCTCACCCGCTCCGGGTGCGACTGCGCATAAGCCAGCGAGAGCGTCGAGCCCCAGGAACCACCGAACACCAGCCAGCGATCGATGCCGAGGTGGGTGCGCAGGGTTTCCATGTCCGCCACCAGGTGCCAGGTGGTGTTGAGCTTCAGGCTGGCGTGGGGCTTGCTGCGACCGCAGCCTCGCTGGTCGAACACGATGATCCGGTAGCGTCGTGGGTCGAAGAACCTCCGCGACACCGGGCCTGCGCCGGCTCCGGGACCGCCGTGGACGAACACGGCCGGCTTGCCCTCCGGGTTGCCGCATTCCTCCCAGTACAGGCGATGCCCGCCTGATACCTTGAGGTAGCCGCTCTGGTTCGGCTTCAGCTCGGGATAGAGTTTCCTGCGACTCATGGGACGTGACCTCCGGTCAGAAACGGTATTCCTCGGCCCTGCGTCCGGCCAATGCATAAGCCGACGTGCCGAGGCTGGTGGCGGTGCGCACGATCGACATCCGGCCGGTAATGGAATAAGCGGTGTACATGGAATCCAGGCTCAAGCCCTCCTCCATCGACACCAGCACCAGCTGGTTCGGTGGCGGGGGCGGGACGTGGATGCAGGCGCCGAAGAACGGCACCAGGAAAAACTCCGTCACCTTGCCGGCTTCGTCCAGTTCCAGGGGCACGATGAAGCCCGGGAGCGTCACCTCGGTGCCGTCGAGCGCGTCGTTGACCGCGAAGTCCATCACCTGCTGGGCGGCGAGTCCCGCGGCCTCGCCGGTCAGGTAATCGTGCAGGGGCGCCGGGGGGGCCGGGTCATAGGTGGCGCGCGCGCCCTCAGGCAGCAGGTCCACCCAGTCCAGCGCTCGTGGCGCAGCTCCGGCGGCCAGCGCCCAGCCGGCCAGCAGCAGGACAAGTCCTCGGCGTCTCATCATTCAGGTCCTCATCGACAAGCCATCGGCCAGCGAACGACGATAGGCCGCCAGGCCCGGCAGCAGGCCCGCGAGCAGCCCTGCCGCGGTCACCCCGCACAGGATCGCAGCACTGGTGGAATCCAGCAATGCCGGTTCCAGCAGGATGCCCAGCCTCGCTTCCAGCTCGGCGGCGAAGGCGGCCACCAGCAGGCGCCCGGTCAGCAGGCCCATCAGTGCTCCCACCAGCGACAGCGCGCCCGCCTCCAGCATCAGCAGCCCCAGCAGGTTGAGGGGTCGTGCGCCTACCGAACGCAGGATAGCCAGTTCCCTGCGCCGCTCGCTGAGCGCCGCGAGCAGCGTGCTGGTCATGCCTACCAGCCCGGCCAGCAGCACGCAGAAGGAAAGGGCCAGCATGGCCCGGTCCGCGACCCCGACGAGCCGCCAGAGGTCGCTCAGGGCGACGCCCGGAATGATGGCCGTCAAGGCCTCGCCTCGATAGTCGTTGAGGGCGCGCTGCATCGTGAGCAGGGCAGGGCGCTCCTTCATGCCCACCAGGAAGGCGGTCAGGCTGGTGCTTTGCTCGGCGCCATGCAGGTGGGCCAGGTCGTCGAGGTCGGCCATCACCAGTCGGTCCAGGGGAGTTCCGGTGGGAGCGAGCACCCCGACCACCCGAAACGTCTCCTCATGTTCGGCGAAGCTGCCCTCGCCGAGGCCATGGGCCAGCACCGCCTCGGTGCCCGGCTGGTAGCCCAGGACTCGTGCCACCGTGGCCCCTATCACCAGTTCGCCGTGGGCCGCAAAGGCGCGGCCCTCCGCGAAGAGCAGCACCTGCCGCCGGCCGTGGCGGTAATGCAGGAAGTAGTCGGGCGTCGTGCCCAGTACCCGAAAGCCGCGATGTGAATCACCGAGCGAGAGGGGCAGGGCCCAGGCTACGTCCGGGTGACGGGCCACCAGCTCGAAGCTCGCGCGAGACACCGACGAGGTCGGTTCGCCTGCCTGGAAGATCGAGTAGAGCAACAGGTTGAGGGGGCCGGTTCGCGGGCCGACGATCAGGTCGACCCCGGAGACCGTGGCGGCAAAACCCGATCTCGCGCCGTCCCTGACCTGCAGCACGCCCCACAAGAGCGCCACGCTGAGGGCGATGGAACAGGCGGTCAGCAGCGCCGTCCCGCGTCGGTTCCACAGGCTGAGCAGGGCCAGGATCAGGGTGCCCTTCACGACTGCACCGTTCCCGCTTCCGCGGCCTGCATCTGTGACAGGGAGACCGTCCGGTCGAAGCCTGCGGCAAGCCTGCGCTCGTGGCTGACGAACAGCAGGGTTGCACCGCTCTCCCCGCACTGCTGCATGAGCAGCGACAGGAAAGCGTCACGTGATTCCTCATCGAGGGCCGAGGTGGGCTCGTCCGCCACCACCAGTTCGGGTCGCCCGAGCAGGGCGCGGGCGGCTGCTGCGCGCTGCTGCTGGCCTACCGACAACTCGGCGACCGGGCGCGAGAGCAGGGCTTTGCCCGCGAGGCCGAGTGCGGCGAGCAGTCTCCGCGCCTCCGCTTCGGGCGCGGTGCCGCAGCGCTGCCGGCGCAACTTCGAGTAGCGGACTGGCAGCAGCACGTTGTCGATCAGTCCCAGGTAGGGCAGCAGGTTGAACTGCTGGAACAGGAAGCCGATGTGGTCCCCCCGGAAACGGTCGCGGCGGGAGGCGGGCAGCTCGCCCCAGGCTTGCCCCAGCACTCGGATCTCGCCGGCCTGGGGCATCAGCACGCCGCCGACCAGTCCCAGCAGGCTCGACTTGCCGCTGCCGCTGGGGCCGTGCAGGAAAACCCGTTCGCCGCGACCGACGGCGAATCCGTCGATGGCCAGCAGGCACTCGCCGGACTTCCAGCCGAACCGGAGCTTGGAGATCTCGATGGCGGGCCCGTCCATGGCGGCTATGCTACCCGGCATGCGCTACTCGATCATCGTGCCGGCCTACAACGAGGAACGGTGGCTGCCGGGCACCCTTCAGGCGATCGCGGCTGCCCGCCGCGACCTGCCGGGCGAGGGTGAGGTCATCGTGGTCGACAACAACTCCACCGACGCTACGGCCGCAATCGCCGCGGTGGCCGGTGCCCGGGTGGTCTATGAGCCGGTGAACCAGATTGCCCGGGCACGCAACGCCGGGGCTGCGGCCGCCACCGGCCGGATTCTGGTGTTCGTCGACGCCGATACGCAGATCAACGAGGAACTGCTGACCGAGGCCGTGGCGCGGCTGGAACAGGGCAGGGCCTGCGCCGTGGGAGCCTCCATCTGTTTCGACCGCAGCGTCGGGAGGGTGCTGGGGGTCGTCCTGGGTTTCTTCAACTGGGCGGGACGCCGATACGGGCTGCTGGCGGGCAGTTTCGTCGCAGTCGGCCGCGAGGCGTTCGAGGCCGTGGGCGGGTTTCCCGAACAAGTCTATGCCGGCGAGGAACTGTTCCTCGCCCTCAAGCTGAGGCAGTGGGGCAGGCGCCATGGGCGCCTGCCCCTGCAGGTGGTCGACTCGCATCCGGTCATCACCTCGGCGCGAAAGATGGATCGTTACTCGACCTGGGGCGTCCTGCGTGCGCACCTGATGTTCGCCTTGTGCCCCTGGCTGCTGCGCAGCCGACGCTTCTGCCGGTTCTGGTACGAACGCTGAGCATGCTCAGCGCCCGAAGGACAGCCTGAGTCCCGCCGTGACGGAGCGCCCGGGCAGTGGCACCCGGTCCTTGAGCGGCGAGGAGTGTACCCGCGCCACCTCGTCCAGCAGGTTGCTGCCACGCAGGAACAACAGCGCATCGCCCGGCATCCGCGCCGGCCGCCAGGCCAGTTCCGCCTCGAGCAGGG
>JAUMBX010000211.1:0-3018 GCA_032119515.1 Steroidobacteraceae bacterium
CTGCGTAGGGGGAAACTGACATGAAAGAGTCGATCCAGCTGAGACGTTTTGAAACACCTGATCAACTGCTCGACATGAAGGACCGAGGCGGAATCGCCATCGTCAAGATGGCAGACGGCACTGCAGGGATGCATGCGATCTTCGAGCCAGGCTGGACCTGGGAAAAGGACGAGAAGCCGCTGCTGGGATCACCGGCCTCGTGCCCGATGCGCCATACCGGCTACTGCATCGCTGGCAACCTTGTCGTTCGGATGATCGAGACGGGTGTTGAGACGCGAATCCGTCCCGGGGACTTTTTCGAGATCCCCCCGGGCCACGACGCCTACGTCGACGGCGCGGCTCGAGTAGAGCTGATCCTGTTCGCACCCCCTGAGCACCAGCACTGAGGCAGAGGCAGGGCGAACAGGGTCGGGAAGTGACCTTGGGGAACACATCCAACCGTCATCCAGAACATGGTGGATCTATAATTTGACATAATATACATTATGCGAACTATAGGTACAGGCGCGCACCGCGGGTCAGCTGCTGCCGGCAGGCGGTCTGGGCGCCTCCGTGGCTCTGACTGAATCCAAACCTGGCTTGCTTACGAAGACCCCCTGTGAGCGGGGGCTCTCTGGCTTTGGATGCATCCAAGGAGGACGTAAATGAGTCTATTCACCAAGGCCGTGCCCATGCTGGCACTTGCCGTGATGTTGGCCGGTTGCGAGGGCGATGACGGCCTCGACGGCAGGGACGGGGTCGATGGAACCGATGGTTCCAACGGCTTCAATTCATTGGTGCGCACCCGCACCCTCCCCCGAGGGGACGCCAACTGCCCCGGCGGCGGCCGCGTACTCGAAAGCGGTCTGGACACCAATCGCAACAACACCCTCGACAACAGCGAGGTTACCGGCAGCGAGTTCCTGGAGTGTGCCACTGCACCGCGTCTGCGCGCGTTGCATGCCTCCGCGGATGCGCCGGCGGTCAACATCATCGTCAACGGCGGCCAGGCTCTTGCGGGCGTGGACTATCGACAGGGTTCCGGCTTCCTGGCCGTGGCCGAAACTACGCGGGTCCAGGTCGAAGGCATCATTCCTGGCGGCAACGCCATCGTGATCGACGAGACCCTGAGCCTCGAGTTCAGTCGCGACTACACCGTGATTGCGGCTGGGCGCGTGGCAGGGATTGGCGCGCTGGTGTTCAGCAACCCTACGGATTCGCCAATCACCCCGGGCAGCCTGCGGGCGCAGGTCGTGCATGCGGCGCCCACTGCCCCCGCGGTTGACGTCTACGTCACTACCCCAGGGGCAGACCTGTCTGCCAGTGCCCCCATCAGCTCTGGCCTCGCCTTCACCGAGGCGAGCGGCAGGGTCGAGGCGGTGGCAGGGAACTACCAGATCCGAGTCACCCTGGCGGGTGATCCTGACATCGTGGTGTTCGACACCGGTACCGTGTCACTGCCGGCGGGCGCCGACCTGCTGGCCGTGGCGGTCGAGAACGTCGGTCCGGGCACTACGCCCATCCAGGTCGTGCTGATGGATGGCACCGGAGCTGCAGACCTGCTGGACAAGGCGACCCCTGCCTCAGTGGTTGCGGTGCATGCCTCACCGGATGCGCCGGCGGTGGACTTGCTGGCTGATGACGCCTCCACTCCTGCCACGGAAGCCATTGTGCTGGGTGCTGGACTGCCCTTCCCCGCTTTCTGCGAGATTGCCGCAGTGCCTGCTCCGGGCAGCTACAACCTGAGCGTGACGGCGGCGGGCGATCCGTCCACCGTGGCGCTTCAGTTTCCGCTGTCGGTCAGCCAGGGTGACGAGCTCACGGCCATCGTGACGGGTTTCCTCTCGAGCGGCACGCCGGCCATCCAGCCTCTGCCCTTGCTCAACGACCGTCGCAGCGTGGTGACCGAGACAAAGTTGAGGATCACCCATGCTTCGCCCTCGACGCCGGCGGTGGACATCTACCTCGTTGCCGATGGCACCGATCTGCTAGCTCCGACGACGACGCCGGCCTTCTCGGCCGTGCCCTTCGGTGCCAACACTGGCATCCTCTCGATCGGTGCCGGCACCTACGACGTCTACGTGACGCCGGCGGGGAACAAGGGCGTGGTCGCCATCGAGGTGCAGAATGCCGCCTTCACCGGCGGTGAGGTGCTCGACGTGATTGCTCGCGATCCCCAGGCTGATGGCAGCGAGGGCGCTCTGCCCCAGCTGATCATCATCGACTACTCGGCCCTGGGCGCCTGCCCGGCGGGTGGCGGAGCTCCAGTCTAAGCCCGCAGCTCATTCAGAAGCAAAAGGGGCGCCCCTCCAACTGGAGGGGCGCCTTTTTTGTGGGCAGTGAACTGAAGCTCAATCCGTGCCGCCGGTCGTCAGGGTGACGGTGGCCATGTCGTTGGGCGTCGACTCGGTTCCATCATCGTCAGTGACTACTGCAGTGACCTCGTTGGTATGCGTCAGATTGCAGGTTGCCGAAGGAATGTTCGCGGTGAAGCTGCAGCTGTAGACCGAGTTGGTGGCTACAGTTCCGCCCGTGGAACATGTGGTGCTCACTACGTCCCCTTGCACGAGAGTGATGTCTCCCAACATGTCGTCATTGAGCTCATCGATAGTCAGCGTATCGACCTCGGAGTTGTTCCGAACCTCGACGAGATAGTCGACTTCCATGCTGCAGTTGGCAATCTTTGTTGGAGTCTTGGTCAGCGATGGTGCGTCGTACTCGTCTGTGAGGGTAATGGTGTGGTCATCACTACCCTCGATGTTTTGTGCCTTTGAAGGCTGGTAGGCCGTGACGTCAACCACGTTGGTGTGCGTATCTCCGGCGTTGCCCCAGATGTCAGCCTTGAAAGAGCAGCTTGTCGAGTCCGTTGCCGAGCCCGCCCCGCCGAGGGTAGTACTGATCAAGGTATTACAGTCGTTGTCAAAAAATAACGCCGTGCTGCTGGCCACGCCGAGATCGCCGAGTTTGTCGTCGACGATGGACAGGATGTCCACGGATTCGCCCTTCAGGTTTTCGATCGTGACCGTGAAGGTCACTGCG
>JAUMBX010000212.1:0-3850 GCA_032119515.1 Steroidobacteraceae bacterium
GCCAGGGCCCCCCGGCCTCGAAAACGGCTGAAACTCGCGCAGAGCGGGCTGCCATACCCAAAGTGGCCCCGGACTCAGGGACTGGTGTAACGGACTCTTCCCCACCGCCCCAGCCGATGGCGCAAGTGGCGGAGGCAACGGCGGCGAAGGTTGCGCCTGAGCCGGCTGTCGATCCCGTGGTGGAGTCCGCGGCCGAGCCGGCGGTAGTCGAGACGATGGCGGAAGCCGCGCCTGAGCCGGTGATGGAGTCCGCGGCCGAGCCGGCGGTGGTCGAGACGATGGCGGAAGCCGCGCCTGAGCCGGTGGTCGAGCCCGTGGTGGAGTCCGCGGCCGAGCCGGCGCCGGTGGTCGATTACGTTCCGGCGACTTCAGACAAGTACAAGCGTTTCTGGCTGGTGGTGACCGAGCCCGCCTTGGTGGAAGCTCGCGACGGGTTGGGCAGGACGGTGCTCTCCGGAGTTCAGGGCGTAACCAAGGGCAGGAATGTGTACGGCGATCCTCCGTTCGTCGTGGTCACTGACAACCCGAATGCCGTGAGGGTTTTCTACGACGGCTGGCGTCGGCGCGCCCGAGAGGAACTGGGTAATGGTCGGTTCCAGGCGCGTTTCCCGGGTGGACCGGACTTCATTCCTGGAGAGGTCCCCCTCAGACAGGCAGCCGCGGTTGCAGAGCCGGCTGAGTCCACCTCTGAACCCGACGCATCCGAAGCCATGCCCGATTTTGGTGCAGGTGGCACAGGCGCCGCGCCGGTTGATACACCGGTTGCATCCACCGAGGTGGAAGAACCGCCGGCAGATACTGCCGAGCCGGAGGCATTGGCTGAAGACCCACAGGTAGCCGCGGCGGAGCCAGAAGCGGTGGAGGACGCCCCCGAGATGCCTGAGGTGACGGAGGTTACCTCCGTTCCCGAGAGTACGGAGGTCTCTCCGGCTGAGCAGGACGTGGCTGCCGTTGTCGAAGCCCAGGAGACTCCTGCTCAGGATGCAGCCGGGGCAGATGCTGCAGGCGAAACAGCCAGCTCTGAGACATCCGCTTTGCATGGCACAGTCAGTGCAGCAGAATTCGTCCCCGATCCGACCGACAAGCTCAAGCGTTTCTGGTTGATCGTCACCGAGCCGACTGTCATCGAGGCAACCGACAGCCTGGGTCGTGTGGTGCTGAGTGGCGAGCAGCGTGTGACCGAGGGGCGACGGATCTATGGTGAACCCCCGTTTCGGGTAGAGTCCAGCAATCCCTCGGGTTTCAAGATCTACTACGACGGCATGCGTCAGCGCCCTCGTGAAGACCTTGGCGATGGCCGAGTCGCGATTACCTTCCCGGTTCAGGGAGAGCGGTAAACCACGCCGTCCTTGACCACTGCCGAGACCCGCTCGAGGCTCGAGATGTCCTTGAGCGGGTCTTCTTTCACGGCGACCAGGTCGGCGAACATTACGGGCAAAACCCGGCCCACGCGATCCGCCCACCCCATGGTGAGGGCCGCTCGCGAGGTGGCTGACTGGATAGCCTGCATGGGTGTCATGCCTCGTTGAACCATGATGCTGAACTGACGGGCGTTCAACCCGTGTGGATAGACCGCTGAATCACTCCCGAAGGCCATTGGCACTCCCAGTTCAATTGCGCGAGTGAAAGCCCGACGCTGGGCCTCGGTGGTTTCGTCGTTCTTGCGAAGGAATTCCTCCGGCCAGTTTTGCTCTCGGCCCTCGCGTGCGATGTAGTCACCGTTGTAAACATCCATGACCAGGGTGACGCCACGGTCCCGAGCGAGGCGCATGCCGTCCTCGTCGATCAAGGAGGCGTGCTCGATCGTCGTGACTCCCGCCTCGATGGCCTCGATCACCGAACGCGCGCCATGGGCGTGAGCGGCGACCCTCAAGCCCCTGGCCGAAGCGATCTCGACGACTGCCGCCAGCTCCTCCGGCGTCATTTCCGGCTCACCCGGCACGCCACCAAAGGCCAGAACCGCTCCAGAGGCAATGACCTTGATGACGTCTGCGCCCCCATCTGCTACGAGGCGCGCCCGTTCTGCGAAGGCCTCGGGGCCGCGTGCGACGCCTTGTCGGACGGAGGTCGGGATGCTTGTTTCTGCATAGCCGGGGATGACCAGGTCACCGCCTCCGGCAGGCACCGTCAGGTAAAAGCCAGAGATCTGCATGCGCGGCCCGATGATGCTTCCGGAATTGATGGCATCCCGCAGGGCGCGATCCGTCCAGGCAATGTAGGTGCCAACGTCGCGGACAGAGGTGAAGCCGGCCAGCAGGGTCAAGCGGGCGGATTCCCGGGCGATGGCCAACTGGTCTTCCTGAGTGCGCTGGTAGTAGACGCTGAGGTCCGAGGTGTCACCGGGTTGGTCGGTGAGGTGGGTGTGAAGGTCTATGAGCCCCGGCAGGCAGGTATGATCCCTGAGGTCGAGGTCGTAAGCACCCTCGGCAGTCGCATCGGCAACGATTTCCGCGAACCGACCTTCTACGATGCGAATCGATACCTGGTGTTTTGGTAGGTCGGACTCACCGTCGATCAGCGTTCCGCAAAATATCGCGAGCGAGTTAACCGATTCTGTTGCCGCAAGGGACAGACCAGGAGCGGTCAGAAACGCCAAGCAACAGGAGAGGGCAGTGGCAATCTGGCGGTTCATTAGGGACTCCAGTCGGCGTCGTAAATTAACTCAAACTTCTCCACCCAGAAGGGCATGTCAGGCGTCACCGACAGTCCAAACGGGGCGAGCACTTTGTTCCAGTATCGGGTATGCAGCGGTATCCAGGTCGCGAGGTCGCGGACAGGTTGGCCGTCGATGGAGGTGTCCTCTGCGGTGGTCGATCCGAAGCGTTGTAGGTACACCTCGGTCAGGCGAACCAGCAAGGTTGGGCGCCCGTCAAAATTGATGAGAATGAGTTGGTCGCCAGCTTTTGGCTCGGGCTGTCCGGTTCTTGTCTGCACCCAGGGGAGGGCAAAGGTCCCGCGCTTATCGCCGCTCCTGATCCGGTCGAAAATCTGCAGGGTCGTCAGGGCGTCCAGGCCGATCCAGCGGACCTGGAATCCTGCTTCTAATTCAACGTTGCGCGACCCCCGGCAGGCCCCGGAAAAGAACCCTTCCAGGCTGTCCATCTCGGGCCGGCTGGGTCCCTCTGGCAGGTACATAGGCCAAGTGTGGCATAGGTTCATGATATCCTTGGATAATGACCACGGATTTCCGTGAGGGCAAGACCAACGGGTCCGGACCGGCTGATATCCGCGGCGCTTTCTCCAGACTGAAACCTCGCGAGCGCGGCCTGTTCTGGTCCGTTGTGGCGTTGTTTGCGTTCACGCACCTTGCAGTCGTCCTCGTACCCACGGCCGATGGTTGGCGGTGGCCCTGGTTCGTCCTTCAATTCCTCGCTCGCCTGCTGGTATTGGTGATGCTCGCCATGGGCTGGCGTTCCAGGGAGTCGGGGCCGGAGCGCCAGGGACTCGGGGCGCTGGCGCTGGCGGCATTGATAGACGCTCTAGCCTTTGTCTTTTTCGCCTTTCCGGACATGCTGCAGGTCGTTCTGATCTCCAGCCCCGTGCCTGTTGGCGATCTATTGCAGTTGCTGGCTTATGTGACCATTACTTCCGGCCTGTTGTTGCTCAGTCGGCAGCCGACGGTCGTGCGCAGCATGCAGGTTGCGGCCTTTGATGCCCTCATTACGGTAGGTTCTTTTGGCTTGCTGGTCTGGTTCTACCTGATTGACAGGGCACCGGCCTACGGGGGGTATGGCGCCGTGCTGGGAGCGGTCACCGAGCTCGGCTATCCCGTCCTCGACCTGGCCATGGTGTTGGCCCTCGTGGTGGCGCTGCGTTCCGGCGCGCGCTCCCTCACCAGGATGGCTTGCCG
>JAUMBX010000213.1:0-8319 GCA_032119515.1 Steroidobacteraceae bacterium
CAGGCGAGCGCCGCAAAGGCCTCGCGCAGCGTGCCGGCCGAATTCCGGCCACTGGCGCCACTGGGTCGTTGATTGACCAGCCGGTCGGCCACCGCCACCAGAATGCCCGCCCGGTCGAGACCGGCTGCCTCCAGCACTTCCTCGCGCGTGCCGTGGTCGATGAACCGGTCTGGCAGGCCAAGATGCAGGATGGGCATGGCCACCCCGTGACTCGCCAGGCATTCACTGACTGCGCTCCCGGCACCGCCAGTCACCGCTGCCTCCTCGACGCTCACCAGCAGGTCGTGCTGGCGGGCTGCCTGCAGGATGGTGTCCTGGTCGAGTGGCTTTACCGAACGCATGTTGTAGACGCTGGCATCGAGGGCCTCGGCAACGTCCATGACGGTCCCCAGCAGGGTGCCGAAGGACAGGAAGGCCAGCCCGTTGCCCTGTCTCAGCAGCTGGGACCTGCCGACCTCGATCAGCTCCATACCCGGTCCAGGTGCCGAGCCGGCCGCCGCACAACGGGGATAGCGCACTGCCACCGGGCCGTCGCTGCGCACGGCGGTGTAGAGCATGTCGCGTAGCTCCTCCCCGGAAGCCGGCGTCAGTACGGTCATGCCGGGCAGCGCCCGGAGGAAGCCGAGGTCGTAACTGCCGTTGTGTGTGGCGCCGTCCGGCCCCACCAGGCCACCGCGGTCAATCGCGAAGGTCACTGGCAGCGACTGCAAGGCGATGTCGTGGATCACCTGGTCCAGTCCACGCTGCAGAAAGGTGGAGTAGATGGCCACCACCGGGCGCAGCCCCTGGCAGGCCAGACCGGCCGCGAAAGTCACGCAATGCTGCTCGGCGATGCCGACGTCGAAGTAACGGTCGGGAAAACGCTCGGCGAAGCGCACCAACCCGGAGCCCTCACGCATGGCAGGCGTCACGGCCACCACGCGCGAGTCACGCTCGGCCATGTCACACAGCCAGTCCGAGAACACGTCGGTGTAATTGGCAAGCTTGCGTCCGGCCCCGACGATGCCCACCCGCGGGTCAAAGGGGGTGACTCCGTGGTAGCGGATCGGGTCCGTTTCTGCCGGGATGTAGCCGTTGCCCTTGCGCGTGGCCACATGCAGCAGTTTTGGACCTCCCTGACGCCTGGCCTCACGCAGCGCCTCCACCAAGCCAAGGGTGTCGTGGCCGTCGATCGGCCCGCTGTAGTGAAAGCCCAGCGTTTCGAAGAAGGGCGCCAGGTCGCGAGCCTGTTCCGCACCCTCATGGCCGAGGCTCTCATGCAGGGCCCCGACGTTGCGCGAAATCGACATGCCGTTGTCGTTGAGGATGACCAGCAGGTCGGCACCGCTCGCGCCCGCATGGTTGAGTGCCTCATAGGCCAGGCCCGCGGTCAGGCCGCCGTCGCCGATCACCGCCACGCTGCGAAAATCCGGGTCTTGCCGGCGGCCGGCGATGGCCATGCCGAGTGCTGCGCTGATCGAGGTGCTGGAGTGCCCGGCGCCGAAGGCGTCATATTGGCTCTCCTCGCGGCGCAGGAATCCGGAGAGACCGTCCTTGCGGCGCAGCCCCCCAAACATCGACCGCCGCCCGGTCAGCGCCTTGTGCGGATAGGCCTGATGTCCGACGTCCCAGATCAGGGCGTCGCGCGGCGTCAGGTAGACGTAATGGAGCGCGATGGCCAGTTCCACCGTCCCCAGCCCGGCGGCCAGGTGGCCACCGGTGGCGGCGACCTCGCGGATCAGGAAGCCACGCAGCTCGTCTGCCAGATAGGGCAGGTCGCCCGGGGGCAGCCGCCTGAGGTCGCGTGGAGACTCGATCCGTTCGAGCATCGGGAAGCCGGGTGCCAGACTGTGGATTACCGCTGCCATCCTGTGTCCCCTCTAGCGTGGCGCCTGAACCGGACGCACCGGTGCTGCCAATGGCCGGACCGCCCACAGCGTCTCTGCACGCAGGGGCAGGATCATCATCCAGTGCTCCAGTACCGCCAGCAGCAGCAGCACGCCTACCAGCGCGTCGCCGGCGGCAGGGCCTGGTGCCAACTCCCCTGACAATGCCGAAGCCAGGAAGGCCACTGCGGCCAGCGTCCCCGCCGTCACCGAAACCGGGAACAGCAGGTTGACCGGGCGATGCCGGAAGAAGGTGGTGAGGTAACGCAGGTGCTCCGGAAGGAATTCGGCGCTGTGGTTGGGTACGCCCAGGAACAGGTTCAGCTTGGCGCTGTGGCGCATGAACCAGAGCACCAGGAAGGCCTCGAGGCCCGTGGTGTTGGGTTCGCCCCAGTGCAGCCAGAGCAGGATTGCGCAGGCAGCTGCCAGCAGCATTTCATGATGCAGGATGGCAGCCACCCCGTGCCTGAAATGCGGCCAGCCACCACAGCCCGCCGGGCAGGCGTGCCGGCGCGGTCCGGTGACCAGCCCGGTCAGGAAGGCCAGCTCCAGGCAACCCCAGGCAGTGAGCGCGGCCAGAAAACCGGTGTAGTGGGCCGTGAGGCTCCCGTTGCCCGCCGCCCAGCCGGAGACAAACAGGGCAATGACCAGCACCACTGCTGCGCCAGACAGGCTCCATCGGTAACTGCCGCGGGGCATCCGGTCGAGCGCCAGCACCAGCGCGGTGCCCAGCCACCAACCGGCGATGGCCACCAGGGAGGCGATGAGGATCAGGATGCCCATGGGGATGCCGTGTCCTGCTACCAGGCCGGCGCGACCCGGATCGATTCCGGGAGCCGGTTGGGCAGGGCGGGCAGCATGAACAGACGCAGGAAGGCCCAGGCGCCCGCTACCCCGCAGCCGGCCACCTGCAGTCGGCCGAGCAGTCCCCCGCGGGCACCTGCGGCCTCCGCACGCTCCGACAGCACCCTCAGCCGCTCGAGGCCGGACCGGAAACCGGGATGGTCGAGATCCAGGGTGATCGGGAATACTTGCCTGGAGATTTCCGAAGTGATCCGGAATACATCGAAGTCGTAGTCGGTCGGGTCAACCCCGAAGGCCTTGTGCAGCTCCGGGCGGGCATGGTCGCGCACGTACATGGTGGCGAACACCGCCAGCAGGAAGAAGCGTATCCACAGCCGGTTGGGGCCGCGCAGCAGCGCAGGATCGGCGCGCATCAGCAGGGCGAAGGCCTCGCCATGCCTGAATTCGTCGTTGCACCAGCGGTCGAACCAGCGAAAGATTGGATGGAAGCGCCGCTCGGGATAACGCTCCAGCTGGCGGAAGATGCGAATGTAGCGCGCGTAGCCGATCTTTTCCGACAGGTAGGTTGCGTAGAAGATGTACTTGGGCTTGAAGTAAGTGTACTTCTTGGCCTTTTTCAGGAAGGTCAGGTCGAGCCCGAGGTCGAAGTCCTTCAGAGCCATGTTGATGAAGTTGGCGTGGCGGGCTTCGTCACGGGCCATGAAGGCCATCAGCTCGCGCACGTCAGGATTCTTCACCTTGCGCCGGATGTCGTTGTACAGCACGCAGCCCGAGTATTCGGAGGTGCAGCTGCTGACCAGGAAGTCCAGGAACTCTTCCTTGAGGGCAGGCGGCATGTCGCGGATCTCGGCGACGAAGTCGTCGGTACGCTGGAAGTGGTTGCGGTTGGAGTCGTTGCGGAACTCGTCCATCAGCGCATCCCACTCACGCCGGATCGGGGTCGGATCCAGGCGATCCATGGCCGCAAAATCGGTGGTGTAGAAGCGGGGCGTGAGCAGGGTCTCGGTCTGCGCCTTGCGGGTGCAGTCTTCCACGCTGGTGAATGTGGTGGTCTGGTTCATCGCGGGTTCCTCAAGGCGAATCCGGGGTGAGCTGCGCGCTGCGCACTGGCAGCGCCAGCAGGCTGGCGAAAGCGGCGTGGTTGTCGGCGCCGAAGGCGGTGAGGTCGATCGACTGACTCGTGGCCGGGTCCGTCAGCGAGAAGCGGCCGTCGCTCCAGCGGGTCAGCTCGAACGGCACCTCCGGGCCGATGCCCCGCAAGCGCCGCTCCCTGGCGAGGCCGCGCAACGCGCCGCGGATGAAGCCGTCGCTCCCGGGCTGGATGACGCTCAGGATGACGGCTCGCTCCAGTACGACGATGCTGCCATCAGGGCCATCCTCGAAGCGCAGGGCCCGACTCTCCAGCGGGGTGGCTGCGGCTGCCGTGGTGGTGCCGATGCCGGTCAGGCTGCCGAGCCCGGCCAGCGCCAGCGCCACCGCGACCAGGGCCAGCGAGGACAGGGTCAGGAAACGTGGGATCGGCCGGTCAGCGAACGGGTTGCTCATCTCTCTTCCTCCGTCAGGCCACGGCAGCCGAGCCGCCGACTGCGACAGCGTGGCCTTGGCGCGCCGGGCCGTTCTCGCGCTCGAGGGCCCGCACCAGCAGGTTGCCGACCACCTCGGCGTCCGGCACCGAGCGCAGCATCGGGCCCGGCTTGCCGCCCTTGCCGAGCCGCACGTGCGGCCAGGTCACCACGTAGCCCAGGCGCTGTCCTTCAGCGAGCTGCAGTGGCAGGTCGCCGCAGCCATTGCCGAACTGGCGGATCGCGGCCGAGTCGATCATCCGGTAGGGCACGTTGACCGACATGGGCAGGGCGATGCCAAAGCGCATGACGAGTCGCCGGTTGGTCAGCGTGTACAGGGTCGAGCCGGCGCTGAGCCGGGCCAGCAGGGCAACCAGCCCCAATGCCAGCAGGGCCAGTGGCAGCAGGCCCGTGGCATCCGCTACCGCCTCCGTGGCCGTCGCCCCGGCGCGCGCCGCTTCCAGCGCCCGCAGGGCCATCAGTGCCAGGAAATAGATGGCCAGCTTGCGGATATGAAAGGCCCGTACGGCCAGGCTGGTCCAGCGCGGTGCACCCTGCCAGAGGATGTGCTCACCCTCCGGCAGGCGCTCCGGTAGGCCCGGAACCGGCTCTCCCTCGTGATCGTGGTCGTGGTCGCTCATATCAGCGGCTCTGCGCGTGAAGGCTCGGCGTACAGCAGTCCGCCGGCGTAGTAGGCGCTGATCCGATCTTCCTCTGCCAGGGTCACCTGGTCTGGGCTGGCGTGGGCCGGGACCCCGGCAAACTGGCCGCCCATGATCGAGTTGACCTGCACCTTGCCAAGGCGACCATCCACCTTGGCCATGTAGATCGGCAGCAGCACGTTGCGACCGTCGGCGACGGTGACCTCGAGGTAGCGCACCTGCGGTTCCGAGCGGTCGACCCAGATGTCGCGGACCGTGCCGCCAATGACGCCGTCCGCCCCGTAGACCGACATGCCCCGTGGATCAGGATCGCGCCTGTTCACCACGTAATCGGCAGCCACCCGCAGGGGCACGATCTTCGCTGCGCCGTCGATGGTCAGGTCGGGAGTGGTGGCCCGCTCTGCCCAGGAGGCAGGGCCTACCCCGTCACCCATCCCGTTGCCGGTCGGGCGATACGGGGAGCCGGGATAGCGTGAGGTGGGTTCGATCGCCAGCGAGCGCTTGTCGCCACTGGCGCGCGGTGACTGCACGCTGCCGCCGTGCGGCAGCAGGAAAGTCTTCGGCTCGGGCATCGCGGGGAATCCCTGGATCAGGATCCGCTGGTCGCGATCACTCTGGTCGGACTCGAGGGGGTAGCCCTCTCGCTTGTCCTCACGCCGCAGGTAGAAAATCAGACCCGCGAAAAAGATCCAGAAGATGTACAGCAGTATCTGCGCTACGTCGATGTAGCCGGTAAAAGCACCCGTTTGCATGACGAGATCTCCTTGACAGTCCCAGACTCCAGACCCAAACGACTAGCCGGGAAATTCGGCCAGACCAAACTTGCCGGCCGACGGCCGCACCGGCGTAAACCCGCGATGTCCCACCAGCGGCCCGATGGCAGCCAGGCTGGCGAACAACAAGCCCACCTCGAGGTGGTAGACGAATGCATAGCCGGCGACCACCGGATCGAGGGCGCCGGCGAGATACCCCCCGGCGGTCAGTTGACTCACCAGGTCGCGCAGGGCGCCCCCCATGGCGATGCCGAGCCCGGCTGCAGTGGCCTGCGCGGCGCCCCATGCACCCAGCGCCAGTCCGTGATCCGCCCCGCCGTGCTCGAGGTTCATGGCCGCAGTCAGGGAACCCACGGCAAACCAGCCGGCCCCAAGGCCAATGAGTGTGGTGCCCACCCTGAATAGCCCGGGTGACTGCATCGTTGCGGCGAAGATCACCGCCGAGAAGGCGACAATCCCGGTCAGCGAGCCCCAGGCTGCCAGCCGCAGGGGATCGCCACCGCGACCGAGCAGGCGGGCAGCCACCATGAAGGCCACCAGAGACCCGCCGGCCATGAAGGCGGTCAGCAGCGTGGTGGCGCCAACCGACAGACCGAGCACTTCGCCGCCGTAGGGCTCCAGCAGCACGTCCTGCATGCTGAAGCCGGCCGTGCCAAGGGCGACGGCCAGCAGGAACCGCCGCGCGCGCGAGGCCTGTCCGAATCGATGCCACGCCGCGCGGAAATCGTTCCCCTCGACGCCATCGCCGGCAGCCTGCGCAGGCCGCCGCCGCTCCTGTTGCCAGAGCGCGACCACGTTCAACACCAGCGTGACTACCGCGGAGCCCTGGATCACCTGGATGAGGCGGATCTGGGTGAAATCGGACAACAGCCAGCCGAAGGCCAGCGCGCTCGCCACCATTCCACCGAGCAGCATGACGTAGAGCAACGCCACCACCCTCGGCCGCAGTTCCGCAGGCGCCAGGTCGGCGGCCAGCGCCAGGCCTGCCGTCTGGGTCGTGTGCAGGCCCGCGCCGACCAGCAGGAAGGCCAGCCCGGCGGCAACCGGCCCGATCCACAGCGGGCCGTGGGTGTCGCCTGACAGCACCAGAAGGGCAAAGGGCATGATGGCCAGGCCGCCGTACTGCAGCAGCGTGCCCATCCACATGTAGGGCACGCGACGCAGGCCGAACACGGAGCGATGGGTATCCGACTTGAAACCGATCAGTGCCCGCAGCGGGGCGAACACCAGCGGCAGCGAGACCATCAGTGCCACCAGCCAGGCCGGCACCCCAAGCTCGAGGATCATCACCCGGTTGAGCGTTCCGGTGAGCAGGACCGTTGCCATGCCGACCGAGACCTGGAACAGCGCAAGCCTGAGCAGCCGGCTCAGCGGCAGGGCATCGCTGCCGGCATCGGCAAACGGCAACCAGGACAGACCCGCCCTGGCCCAGCGCCTGCCTGGGTTGACCGCCGGGAAATTCACGCCAGCACCAGCTCCAGGGCTTGGGAGGTATAGAAGCCACTTGCCACCCGTTCGCTCCTGCCCGTCCACCACTGATCGAGGCTGGGATGCCCGGCAATCAGGGTGAGCAGCCGGTGGGGCGCAATCGGCTCGATGGACGGGGCGCGATCGGAGCGGGGGAACAACCGGCCGGTCGCATGCATCAGGCTCAGTGCCGGCGTACGGGGCGCAAAGGTGAACAGCAACTTCTGGCGGGTGCGCCGGGCCAGTTCGCCCAGCGCGCCCACCACGTCGACATCCGGGTAATGGATCAGGGAATCCATGGCAACCACGTAGTCGAAGCTTCCGAGGCTGGAATCCAGCATGTCGCCGACCCGGAAGGAGACCCGGCCTTCGCCCAGCTCGCGGGGCGTGCGCTCACCCGCCAGCTGCACCAGGGTCGGGGAGATATCGACGGCGACCACTTCCGCGCCACGCCTGGCCACCTCGATCGCCAGCGCGCCGGTCCCGCAGCCGGCATCCAGCAGGCGTGCGCCGCGCAGGTCATCCGGGAGCCAGCTGAGCAGGGTGCTGCGCATGCGGTCGCGTCCGGCTCGAACCGTGGCCCTGATCCGGCTGACGGGAGCGTCGGAGGTCAGCCTGGACCAGGCCTCGGCGGCCGTGCGGTCGAAGTATTCCTCCAGCTGTCCACGGCGACGGGTATAGCGGATGTTTTCCATCAGTCGAACCCCAGCAGGTCAAAGATTTCACGATCCTTCAGCGGTTCCGCCACCAGCGGCTCGGTGCCAGCCCACAGGGTGGCAGCCAGCTTCAGGTATTCCTTCTGGACTGCCTCCAGCTCGGGCGAAGGCTCCATCTCGAACAGGGTGGCCTTCTTGAGTCGGCTGCGACGGATCACATCGAGGTCGGGGAAGTGGGCCAGGGTACTCAGGCCGACGCGGTCGTTGAAGCGCTGGATCTGGTCGGTGTCCTGGCTGCGGTTGGCCACTACGCCGCCGAGGCGTACCGCGTAGTTCTTCGACTTGGCAAGGATGGCGGCCACGATCCGGTTCATGGCGAAGATGGAGTCGAAATCGTTGGCAGCCACCACCAGTGCCCGCTGTGCATGCTGCAGCGGGGCGGCGAAGCCGCCGCAGACCACGTCGCCCAGGACGTCGAAGATCACCACGTCGGTGTCCTCCAGCAGGTGGTGCTCCTTGAGCAGCTTCAC
>JAUMBX010000214.1:0-1695 GCA_032119515.1 Steroidobacteraceae bacterium
TCAATATGGCATCGTCGCCCAACTGGTTCGCACCCTGCTTGAGGCGGGTGCCGTGCCCGATCCGACCAGACCGCCCCAACGAGCCAACCACACCGCGCGACCCAACTGGGGCAGCTACCCGGTGGTCTTTCGTTGAAACTGCTCGCCTGCATCTACACGGGCGGACTCGGCCACCCTTTCGACAGCGCCGCACCGGCGCTCGCCGGGCTCCTGCAGGCGGCCGGCTTCAGCACCCGACAGACCTTGGAGATGGAGGAGTTCACCGACTGGCTGGTGGCAGAGCCCGACGCCCTGGCCGTGGTCTACGCCCTGCGCTGGGGCATGACCCAGCACGAGAAATACGCGCCCCACCGCGCCCAGTGGGCCTACACCCTGCCCGAACAGTGCAGGACCGTGCTCGCCGATCACGTCAGCCGCGGCAGCGGCCTGCTCGGCTTGCACACCGCGAGCATCTGCTTCGACGACTGGCCCGGCTGGGGCGAGGTCCTCGGCGGCGCCTGGGAATGGGGACGCTCCTACCATCCCGCGCTGGGGCCGGTGCAGGTTCGACCGCGGCGTGAGTCACCGCTCGTCGAGGACCTGCCCGATTTTGCCCTGACCGACGAGGTCTATACGGGCCTCGCCCTCCAACCCGGAGTCACGGTGCTGTGTGAGGCCGAGGCGGGCCTGACCGTCAACGTGATGGGCGAGGCGGTTCCCCCGACCGGCTGGCAGCCCGTGATCTGGACCCACCGCTACGGACGGGGTCGCGCGGCCTACGACGGACTCGGGCACGACGCGGCCTCGCTCGAACATCCCGCCCACCGGCGCCTGATCCAAAGACTGGCGCATTGGGCGCTAGGACAACCCGCTATTCCCTGAGGAGCACCTGTCGATGCGTGAAATCAAGGACATGTCCGTACTGATCACCGGTGGTGGCTCCGGCATCGGCGAGGGCTGCGCACGTTGGCTGTGCGAACGGGGCGCGAGGGTCACCATCTCGGGCCGGCGGGCCGACAAGGTCCGGGCCGTCGCCGAATCAATCGGGGAACACTGCCGCGCGGTGGTGGGCGATGTCACGGTGGCCGCGGACCGCGAGGCCATGCTCGCCGCGGCCTTGGACCACGGACGAGGTCGGCTGGAGGGCCTGGTGAACAACGCCGGCAACATGTACAAGCAGGCCGTCACCGACTACCAGGAAGGTTTCCTCAAGGAGGCCTTCGCGACCAACGTGATCGCCCCCATGCTGCTCTCCAGCCTGGCCGTCCCGCACCTGGAGAAGGCTGCGGGAGCGATCCTGTTCATGGGTTCCATCCACACCCGTCGAGCCTATCCGGGCGCCACACCGTATGCGACCACCAAGGCGGCGGTGGAAGGCCTCGCCCGGGTCATGGCTGCGGAACTGGGCCGCAGGCAGATCCGCGTCGGCTGCATCCTGCCCGGCGCGGTGAACACGGAGATCAACGTTCGGGCAGGCCTGTTCACCCAGGAACAATCCAACGCCCGTTACGACTCGCTGGCCAAAGACCACGCGCTGGGCAGGATCGGCAGCTCGCAGGAGATCGCCGAGGGCGTCGAGTACCTGCTCAGGGCGGAATGGGTCACCGGCGTGGCGCTCGAGATCGATGGCGGGCTGGGGCTTGGCGTCTCCAATTTCTGACGCTGCCCCAGGCCTGTTCAGTCCATTCACCTGCCGGAGATAGGGACATGGAATGC
>JAUMBX010000215.1:0-8479 GCA_032119515.1 Steroidobacteraceae bacterium
GAGCCCACAGCATTGAAGGTGATACCGTTCAGCTCGTCGCCGGGCGCCACCTCGAAGCCGCTGTGCTTCACGATCACGTAGCGCAGCACCCCGGAGTTATCAGCGTTGTTGCTGCCGCCGTAGTTGGAGGGTTGTCCCTCGGAGACCACGTGGCACTGGTTGTTCGCACGCTCGGCATCGCTGCAGTTGTTGGTGATGCCGTTGCCGTTGATGACCATGCCTCCCCACTGCTGCACGTCGTTGGCCCCGGCGGTACCGGAAATCGCGTCCGTGAAAGAGGTGAAGGTGATCGGCGCCGTCGGCGAGCCGTTGGCGAGGATCTGCGAACCACGGTTGATCAGCACATAGTCTGCGGCATCCTGGAACACCAGGGTATTGCCCGCTGCGATGGTGAGTTTCGGGCCGGTCCCGCTGGCGGGGGCTGCCCCCGACGACACGTTCTGGCCGATGAACAGGCTGTCCTGGAAGATGTGCTTCCCGGAGATGAAAGGAATCGTCAGGTCCACCAGCATCGGATTGGCCGCGCCCACGAAGGTCGAGTCGTAGATGCAGTTGGTGCCATCGAAGTTGCCGCGGCGCACCTCGTTGGAATTCTGCGGCGTATAGGAGGCGCAGGGGTTGGTGCCGCCGCCGCCGGAGTTGTTGGTGCTGTTGTCGACCGAGTTGTCGACGGTAGACACGTTCAGGTTGACCCCGCCGCCTTCACATGCGGCCAGGCCGGCGACCGCGATCCCTACCAGGACCAGTCGATTCAAATTCATGTTTGCCATCTCCAGTTGCACTGCCGTTTATCCGGGAGACGCATGTTCTCTGGCTGGGATTGCGGCAAGGTGACTGGCAGGTTTCAGTTATTTGACAACCGGGCCGGCGCGCGCCGGTTAAACTGTGTGAATTCCACCCGCCTCGGGTGGTCATAAAGCCGCTACATAACGCCACGGAGGAAACCGATGCGCCCTTGTACCCTCGGCATCCTGATGTTTTTCGTCCTGCTCTCCGGGCCCGCCCGGGCAGAGGATTCGGAATCCCTGCTGATCGACAAGTCCCTGATCGTGCTGGAGGAATTGCAGTCCATGCCGGACCTGGCTGCCCCGGACTGGCTGCTGCAGCGCGCCGAGGGCATCGCCATCCTGCCGGAGGTCATCAAGGCCGGGGCGATCGTCGGAGGGCGTGGAGGCACCGGGGTGCTGCTGGTCAGGCGTCAGGACGGTGGCTGGAGCAATCCCCTGTTCATCGGCCTTGGGGCGGCGAGCGTCGGCTGGCAGTTCGGCGTCCAGGCCGCCGATGTCGTGCTGGTCTTTACCACCCGTCGCAGTGTCGAGGGCATCACGGACGGCAAACTGACGCTCGGCGCCGATGCCGCCGCAGTCGCAGGTCCCGTGGGCAGGTCGGCGACGGCAGCGACCAACGTCACGCTGGATGCCGAGGTGTACAGCTATTCACGGGCCAAGGGCCTGTTCGCCGGCCTGTCGCTGGAGGGCAGCGTGATCGCGATCCGCGACGGCGCCAACGAACGCTTCTACGGGCGCGACGGCGTCATTCCCTCGGACATCATTGCACCGACCGCTCCACTCGCACCGAGCCCGGCACCGGCCCTGATAGAGGCCGTCTCCCGCCTGTCAGGCACTGGCGCCGAGCCGCAGATGGCCCCGGGACCAGGCCAGGACGAAACGCCGCCTGCCGTCGAGCCGCCCACCCCGGAAGGCGCCCAGAGCTTCCCGTTGGAAGACGCCGCCCCGGGCGCCGAGCCCGGCTGAGACTCGCTGCATGAAAGTCGGGTTCATCGGACTCGGCACCATGGGGCAGCCCATGGCCCGCAGGGTGGCGCGAGCCGGGTACGAGGTGATTGCCTGGAACCGGACCCGAGCGCGCGTGGAAGCCCTGTCCAGCGACATGGTGGTGGCAGTGGGCAGCCCTGCGGAGGCGAGCCAGTGCGAAGTCCTGATCTCGATGCTCAGCGACGACGCATCTCTTGAAGCCACCCTGTGGGCGAACGGGCGGCTGGTCTCGGCCGGCGTGCCCGGGCTGGTCCACCTCTGCATGGCCTCGATCAGTGACCGGCTCGCCCGCAGACTGACCAGCGAACACGCCGCGCTGGGGCAGGCTTACCTGTCGGCTCCGGTGTTCGGGCCACCGGAGTCCGCCCAGTCAGGCAGGCTGCTGATTGCGACTGCCGGCTCCCGTCCGCATTTCGAGCGGGTTCGCCCCCTGCTCGAAACCATGGGTCGGACCGTGCACCTGGCGGACGATCCGCCTGCAGCCAATGTGGTGAAGGCTGCCGGCAGTTTCCTCATGGCCTCGGTCGTGGAAAGCCTGCGCGATGCGACCGCGCTGGTGCACGCGGCCGGGGTAGATCCACGCGAATTCACCGGCATCGTCACCCAGTCCTTGTTCCCGACCCCGGTCTATCAATACCTGGGCGGCATGCTGGCCAATCGGGAGGCCCTGCACGGTGCGCGAGTGCCCAACCCCTTCCTGAAGGCTACCGAACAGTGCAGTGCCAGCGCCGCCGAACTGGGCGTGAAGGTACCGATGATCGATCACGTCAGCCGGCGCTGAACTCCAGCCCGACACCCACCGGGCAAGTCACACCGGTGCCACCCAGGCCGCAGTAGCCACCCGGATTCTTGCCGAGGTACTGCTGGTGGTAGTCCTCCGCGTAATAGAAAGTTGGCGCCGGTGCCACCTCGGTGGTGATGGTGCCGCGCCCGGCCCCCCGCAGGGCAAGCTGGTAAGCAGTGCGCGAGGCTTCCGCAGCCCGCAACTGGTCCTGATCCTGGCAGTAGATGACCGAGCGATACTGGGTGCCGACATCGTTGCCCTGGCGCATGCCCTGGGTCGGGTCGTGAGACTCCCAGAAGACTTTCAGGAGCGCGGGGTAAGTGATCCGGGTCGGGTCGAAAACCACCCGCACCACTTCGGCGTGCCCGGTCATGCCCGAACACACCTCCTCGTAGGTGGGGTTCGGCGTGTATCCCCCGGCGTAACCGACCGCCGAGGACAGCACGCCAGCCTGCTGCCAGAACCGGCGCTCGGCGCCCCAGAAGCAGCCGAGGCCGAACACGGCCATCTGGGAGCCGGCCGGAAAAGGCGGCTTCAGCACTGCACCGTTCACGAAATGCCGGTTGGTGACCGGCATGGCCTCGCTGCGCCCCGGCAGGGCGGCCGAGGGATCCGGCAGTTGGGTCATGCGCATCGGCAAGCTCCTTGGTTGATATATCAGCGCCCAGCGGCCTAGGGGGTGCGCAAACCGCCGAGGTTCAAATGCAGTGCACTGCGGCCTTCCTGGTCGACGCCGATGGCCAGGTAGAAGGGGCCGAGCGGCGTATCGAGGCCCACGAAGCCAGCCGTGTTGAACAGCAGGTCCTCCAACCCCACGTCCCGACGCCGGTTCCAGGCATTCCCGGCCTCGATGGCCACCCCGAGGTAGGCCGGCAACTGAAGGAACCCCGGACCGCCACGACCGATCTGGCGGAAATAGAGGGCGCGCAGCAGCAGATAGTTCCTGCCGGTGAGCGAATCCTGGGCGAGGCCGGACAGGTTGAACAGCCCCCCCAGCCGGAACAGGTCCTGGACGCCCGTGGGATCGTCGTCGGGCTGGACACCGGCGCTCAACCAGCCCAGCAGGGCGTTGCGGCCACGACTGCCCGCCAGCATGGCATCCAGGGTCAGGCGATCGAAGTCGCTGCCGTTGCCCAGGGCCTCCACGCCGCGCCACCAGCCGAGGGCGAGGGCCTGGCCGGAACGAGGAAAATAAGGCGAGTCGCGGGTATCCAGGTCGAGCTCGACACCGAGCAGGCCGCGCTCGAAACCCTGCCGGCGCGGGGAGCCCTCCGCCACTTCCCCGGTGCGCAGGATCACGCTGCCAGTGGAACGCAGGGCGGCCAGCCGAAACTCACCCAGCGCGCCCAGTTCACGGCCGAAGGCCAGTTCGGCGGCCGACTCCCGCAGTCGGTACTCCGCAACGCGCCGACTCCCCTGTAATTCATCGAAGCTGCCGCGCTCGGTGCCCGCGCGGGCAGAGGCGAACCATTCCGAGCCCGCCGCCAGCGGCTGGTGCCACTCGGACCCGATGAGAGCGCGTTCCCCCATTTGCAGGTCGAGGAGGAGTTCGCCACCGGCACGATTGAGCTGGGTGAACATCAGGCGCGTGCCTGCGCTGTAGCTGCTGCCGCCCTCGAAGTCGTCCTGCAGTTCCAGCCCGAAGCGCAGGTAGTTGGGCCCCCAGGACTTTGGCCGGGCGGTCACCTCAAGGCCCATGCCGTCCCCGGCTTCGACCAGCCGATAGTCGATCCCCTCATACAGGCCGGTTCCATAGAGCCGCCTGACGCCCGCCTCGACGGCGGCAGGATCCAGCGGGTACCCCACCAGCCCTCCGAGGGCCCGCTCGATGCGCGCCGCCGACATCGGCTGGGAGGGCGCATCACGGACGAAGGCCAGCCTGGGCAGGACGGGCTGCTCCGCCGTCGTTGCCGGAGAGTCCTGCAGCGGCATCCAGCGGGCCAGCCTCTCTTCATGAGCCCGGGTCGCCTCCCGGCCACGGGCGACGAACTGGCGGACCCGGGTGAAATCGAGCGAGGTCAACTCACCGAGCGCCGGCTCGATCAGGAGATCCGCGTCGGTCAGGGTCGAGAGCTGCCGGTCGATGCCCTGTTGCAGGACGACGGCCAGCATCTGGTTGGTCACTGCCAGCGCGGAATCGAGCGCCTCGCGAGGGAGCGGCCGAGATCCGACGTCGACCACGATCAGGCGATCCACGCCCAGCGTGCGCGCCACGTCCACGGGCAGGTTATTGACCAGGCCGCCGTCGACCAGCAGCCGGCCATCCCGCTCGACCGGTGCGAACAGCCCAGGCGCCGACAGGCTGGCCCGCATGGCGGTGACCAGGTCCCCGCCATCCAGGATCACCTGCGCGCCCGTTTCGATGTCCGTGGCGATGGCCCGGTAGGGGATGGGCAGGCGGTCGAAATCACCGTCGGTCACCCGACCGAGGGTGGCACGCCTCAGGACCTGGGTCAGGCGCTGACCCTGCAGCAAGCCTCGCGGCACGGTGAAGCCATCGCCGCCAAAGCCCACCGGCAGGCTCACCAGGAAGTCGCGATCGAGCTGTTTCAGGCGCGGCGCGAGATCGCCCCGGGGTGGTGCGTCCCGGAAGGCCTGTCGCCAGTCCAGCCCCTCCACCAGGCGCTCGATCTCGCTGGCCGGCATGCCGGAGGCATACAGACCCCCGATCACGGCCCCCATGCTGTTGCCGACGATGGCATCGATCCGGACCCCTGCCCGCTCCAGCTCCAGCAGGACGCCAACATGCGCCAGGCCGCGAGCTCCACCTCCGGAGAGGACCAGCCCAGTCCGGACGGCCGGCGCATCCGACCAGGCAGGCGCAACCGAGGCCAGCAAGCCGGCCAGCAATACTGGGAGGGAGCGGCGGCAAGACATTCTGCGAGACTAGCATGTGGCTCCCACGGTCCACAGGGTGGAACGCGCGCCATGGCTCACCCATAATCAAGTTCATGCGCCTCTCCATGACCGTGATTCTCGGCCCGTTGCTTGCTGGAGCATCGCTTTCCGCCGTCGCCGTCCGCGCGGCAGAGCCGGAAGCCATCCATCTCGAGGCGGTCACCGTGACTGCCCTGCGCCGGCCGCAGGGTCTGCTCGATTACGCCGGCAGCAGCACGCGACTGGATGCCGAGGAAATTCGGGAACTCGCCGCGACCCACCACTCGGAACTGATGAACCGGGCGCCCGGGGTCCTGATCCAGCGCGGCAGCGGCCAGGAGTCGTTGACGGCCTTGCGCTCGCCGGTGCTGACCGGCGCCGGCTCCTGCGGCGCCTTCCTGTTCCTGGAGGACGGCCTGCCGATGAGGCCGGTCGGCTTCTGCAACGTCAATGAGCTGTTCGAAGTCAATTCCGAACAGGCCTCGGCAGTGGAAATCATCCGCGGCCCGGGCAGCGCACTCTATGGTTCCAATGCCGTGCATGGCATCGTCAACGTGATCAATGCCACGCCCTCGGAGCTGCCCCCGCTGGCGCTGGGGCTGGAAGTCGGCTCCGATGACTACTTCCGTGCCCGGCTTGCCGCCAGCACTCCGCTGACCCTCGGCGAACTGGGCCTTGCCGTGCACGGCACCCACGACGGCGGCTGGCGCGATGCCTCCGGCTTCGAGGAGGGCAAACTGGCGGCCAGCTGGGCTTTCGACGCCGGAGGCGGTCGCTGGCTGCTGCGCTTGAACGCAACACGGCTCGACCAGGAAACCGCCGGTTTCATCCAGGGCCAGAACAGCTACCGCGAACCCGCCATCGCCCGCTCCAACGCCAATCCGGAAGCGTACAGACAGGCCAGCAGCCTGCGGGCCACGGCCACGCACGAGCGCGAACTCGAAGCTGGAGACCGCCTCGACCTGCGCCTCGCCCTGCGCAGCTCACGCATGGATTTCCTGCAGCACTTCCTCCTGGGCAAACCGCTCGAGGAAAACGGCCAGGACAGCCTGGCCCTGTTCGTCTCCCGCAGCCGAGACCTCGACCGGCTGCGGCTGGTGGTGGGCATGGATGCGGAAGTGGCCTCCGGTGCACTGCGTCAGGGGCAGGACGGGCCGACCACCGACGGCCCGCCGCCTGCCAACGCGGTCCGGCCCGCCGGTCTCCATTACGACTACGTGGTCGACTCGCGATTGCTGGCGGCCTACGCCCAGGCGGAATGGAGCCTCGGCGACGAGTTGACCCTCACGGCCGGGCTGCGCTGGGAAGGGCTCGAGTACCGCTACGACAATCGGATGATCGACGGCAACACCGACGAGTTCGGTACGCCCTGCCCGGGCAGCGGCTGCCTGTATTCGCGACCTGCCGACCGCAGTGACAGTTTCTCGAACCTCGGACCGCGGCTGGGACTCAGCTGGCAACTGTCGGAGACCACGGCTCTCTGGGCAGGCGCCTCACGGGGCTACCGTCCACCCGAGGCCACCGAACTGTACCGACTGCAGCGCGGTCAGCAAGTGGCCGACCTGGACTCGGAATTCATCGAGGGCTTCGAGGCCGGCATCCGTCACCTCGGCGAACGCCTCAGGCTGGAACTGGCCGGCTACCGGCTGCGCAAGGACGACATCATCCTGCGCGATTCGCAGGGCTTCAACATCACGGGCGGCCGTACTTCGCACGAGGGCATCGAATACGGCCTCGATTGGTCGCTGGGCGAACGCTGGAGTCTCTCCGCCAGCGGCAGCCTGGCCCGCCACCGCTACGAGTTCTCGGGAGGCATCGAGCAGGGCGAAACGGTCACTCGCGGCGATGACGTCGATACCGCACCAAGGCAGCTGCACGTGCTGAGGCTCGCCTACGCCGGCGAAGCCCTGCGCGGTGAGCTGGAATGGATGGTAGTGGGCAACTACTGGACCAACGCGGCCAACACGCAGCGTTATCCGGGCCACGAAGTGGCCAACCTCCGCCTGCACTGGCAGGGCGAGGGACCGTTCAGGCTGTCCCTGAGGGTGACCAACCTCTTCGACCGCGCCTACGCCGACCGGGCTGACTTTGCCTTCGGCAACGCACGGTACTTCCCGGGACGTGGCCGGGCCGCCTTCCTGGAAATCGGCTGGCAAGCCGGGGAGCCCTCGCCATGAAATCCACCGCCTTCCTGCTGACCGCCCTGATCGGTGTCGCGCTCGCGCTGCAGGTGGGCTTCAACGCGGTGGTCAGGACCTACGTCGGCAGCGCAGTAGGGGCCGCGCTGATCAATTTCGTGGTGGGCACCACGGTGCTGGCCCTCGCCCTGCTCGTCCTGCGCCTGCCGGTCCCCAGCATGGGCCAGTTGGCCGCCATTCCAGGCTGGGCCCTGCTGGCCGGCGTGGCCGGAGCCGCCTACGTGGCCGGCTCTGCCCTGTTCGGCCCGCTCATCGGCGGGGCAGCCTTCGTGGCGCTGATCATCGCTGGACAGATGGTGGGGGCGCTCGCCCTGGACCACTACGGCGCGCTGGGCTTCCAGGCGCGGCCGGTCACCGCCCTCAGGCTCGCCGGCGCCGCGCTGGTGGTGGTCGGCGTGGTGCTGCTTTCACGCGAGTGACCGCCGGCACCTGCTGCGTGATGCAGTGGATGTTCCCCCCGCCGAGCAGGATCTCCCGCGCCTCGACACCCACCACCTCGCGATCCGGGAAGATGCGCTTGAGGATCCGCCTGGCTTGGTCATCGCGACCCGGGTCGAGCAGGGGCATGATCACCCTGCGGTTCGGCAGGTAGAAGTTCACATAGGATGCGGCCAGCCGGTCACCCGCCCGCCGGGGCTGCGTGCCCTTCGCCGTCTTGATGCCGGCCGCCTCGGCCTCACTGAGATACAGAGGGCCCGGTTGGGGCAGCTTGTGCACCTTCAGCGGCCTGCCGCGGGCATCGCGTGCCGCGCGCAGCCTCGCGAGCGCATCGCGACTGATCGCGTACTGAGGGTCCTGCGGGTCGTCGGTCCAGGTGAGCACCACCTCACCCGGACGCGCGAAAC
>JAUMBX010000216.1:0-5772 GCA_032119515.1 Steroidobacteraceae bacterium
GACGGCTTGATGGAGGCCCTGATCGGTCCCGGGCTGGTCGATCTCATCCTGCTGGGGATCGCCCTGGAGTTACTGCTGCTGTGGGCCTGGTCACGACGCGACGGCCGGGTTCCGGCCATCAGTGTCCTGCTGCCCAACCTCGCGTCCGGCGCCTGCCTGTTCCTGGCGCTGCGCTTCACCATGACCGGGTCAGATGCGGTCTGGGTGGGTGCCAGTCTCGGTGGCGCCCTGTTGGCCCACCTGCTGGACCTCGTCCTGCGCTTGCGGTCCGCCCGGGCTGCCCACTAGGCCTGGACGGGCTGGCCGCCACCCAGCGCGATCCAGCCGCGCAACACGCGATAGATGATCCACAGGGCGATGATCGCGAGACCCAGGAACCAGGTCACTACGCCGACCAGGATGATCAGCAAGAGGCCCGAGACGATCCCGGTCATCAGGGTCCAGAAAGCCGCGTACCAGAAGGTTCGGCGCTGCCATGCAAAGTGAGAGCCGAGCCAGGTGCCCTCGGCCTCCCCCCGTCTGACGTAGTTCATGATGATGGCGATGATCGAGGGGATGCCGAAAATGAAACTGCCGGCGACGGTCACGCTGCTGGTAATCCCGATCAGGGCCGAGAGCGCATGCAGGCCGTACATGACGTGGACGTAACTGACCAGGGTCGGATCGGGCTGGCGGGCTTCCATCATGATTTTTCTCCACCCTGGTTGAGTTCTGCCGCGACCCTGCGATACGCATCGCGGAAGGGAATGCCTTCCTCCAGCACCATCTGGTAGGCCGCCTCGGCCGCGTGGATGGCAGGATCGAGGTGGATGTTGTCCGGCCGGAACGCCAGGCCGTCCAGCGCCTGGGGCAGCAGGCCCAGTGTTTCCAGCGCGATGTCGATGCCGCGAAACAGCGGCGCCTTGAGCAGCTGCAGGTCGCGGTGATAGCCGGAGGGCAGCTTGGCCACGATGCCCAGCGCCTCGATCAGGCAGGCGAGCGCCGTGGCACCGCGTCCCCGCATCAGCTCGAACACGTCCGGATTGCGTTTCTGCGGCATGATCGACGAGCCGGTGGTGAAGGCATCCGGCAAATCGACATAGGCGAACTCGCGGGTGTAGAACAGGATCAGGTCGCTGGCAAGGCGTCCGACGTCCTGCATGAGCAAGGTGAGCTCGAACAACAGCTGTGACTCCGCCTTGCCCCGCGAGAGTTGGACTGCCGTGACCGGCTCCTGGGGCTTGACGAAGCCCAGCTGGTTGGCCGTGACCATCCGGTCGAGTGGCAGACCGGGCGTGCCGTAACCCGCGGCGGAGCCGAGCGGGCAGCCTGAGAGCCGTCTCAGTACGGTGCGGACGCCCTCGGCATCATCGGCGAGCTCGGCGGCAAAACCCTCCGCCCACAGCCGAACGCTGCTCGGCATGGCCTGCTGCAGGTGGGTGTATCCCGGCAGGGCCACCTCACCCTGACGCCGGGCGAGCCGCTCGAGTGCGGTGACCACCGACTCGGTGTCCTGCGCCAGGGCTTCGACGGCCTGGCGCAGGTAGAGCCGCAGCGCGGTCAGGACCTGGTCGTTACGCGAACGTCCGAGATGGATGCGCCCCCCGGTTTCACCGAGCCGCTCCGTCAGCAGGTCTTCCAGGGCGGTCTGTCCGTCCTCCTGTTCCAGGCTGATCCGCCACTCGCCGCGTTCGTGCGCCGCGCCGATTTCCTCAAGCGCGTCGACGATTCGATCCGCGTCTTGATGACTGAGCAGTCCGGTCGCCCGCAGACCCTCGGCGTGGGCAATCGAACCCAGTACGTCATAAGCGACCAGCCGCTCGTCCAGGGCGTGGTCCTCGCCGGCGGTATAGGCCAGGACTCGCTGATCCAGCGCGCCACCTTTGTCCCACAGCCGGGTCATGGCAGCGCCTGCTCGGCCTGCGTCAAGGCGCCGATATCCTCTACCACCAGTGTGCCGGTGCCCTCGTTGGTGAAGACCTCGGCCAGCAGGCTGTCAGGCACCTTGTAGGAAATAACATGCACGCGGCGGACGCCACCGCGCAGCGCACCCTCGATCGCAGTGGCCTTGGGGAGCATCCCGTCCGCGAAGCTGCCAGACGCCTGCAGTCGCGCCAGCCCGCCAAGGTCCGTGTAGGAGACCAGGCTGCCGGGATCGGACAGGTCCTCCAGGATGCCGGGCGCTCCGGTGCACAGGATCAGTTTCTCGGCGCAGAGTGCCGCGCCGATCCTGGCGGCGATCGTGTCGGCATTGACGTTGAGCACGCAGCCCTCACCATCCGAGGACAGCGGACTGACTACCGGCATGAGTCCCGCCTCGAGTTGGCGGGTCAGTACCGAGGGATCGATGGCCTCGACGTCGCCCACCAGGCCGTAGTCGACGAGCTCTCCGTTCACCTCCACCGGTGGCCTGCGCCTGGCCCGCACCAGACCGGCATCGATACCGGAAATGCCCACGGCGTTCACTCCAAGCTCGCGACAGGTTGCCAGGATGCGGGTGTTGATCAAGCCGTTGAGTACCATCACCGTGACGTCGATGCTGCGCTCATCGGTGACCCGGCGACCGCCGACCATCCGCGGTTCGATGCCCAGCGAGCGCTGCATGTCGTCGAGCTGGGGCCCGCCGCCATGGACCAGCACGACCTTGATGCCGAGGTGGTGCAGGATCGCTATTTGTTCGATCAAGGCCCGCGTGCCCGAGGGGTCGGCGAACACCGCGCCTCCGGCCTTGACCACGAAGGTCTTGCCCTTGAACAGTCGCACATATGGCGCTGCACCGCGCAGGGCGCGGACCGTAAGCGATGGATCGGTACGATGGGGCATCAGGGATTCCTCTGGGCAAGCAAGCGATGCAGGACGGCCATTTGCACGACCATCCTGTTGTGGGCCTCCTGGCGCACCACGCTGCGCGCGCCATCGAGTACTGCATCGGCCACTGCAACATTGCGCCGCACCGGCAGGCAGTGCATGAAACGGCAATCGCGTTGGGCGCTGACGAACCAGTCTTCGGTCACCATCCAGTCCGAATGCCGGGCCCGCAGCGTGGCCTCGTCCTCGGCATGCCCGTAGTGCAGGGGTGATCCCCACTCCTTGGCATACAGCACCTGCGCCCCGGCCATGGCCGCCTGCCGATCGTCGGTTTCCGTCACGGATCCACCGGCAAGTTCCGCAAGCTGGCGTGCCTTGGTCATCAGCGGCTCGGGGAGCGCATAACCCTCGGGGCGCAGGACCACCACTTCCATGCCGCGCTGGGCCGCCATGGCCAGGGTGGCCGCCGGCACCGCCAGCGGCAGGGCGCGTGGGTGATGCACCCAGGACAGCACGAAGCGGGCCGGTGCTGCGACCTGCAGCTGGTCGAGGGTTCGCCAGTCGGCGAGGGCCTGACAGGGGTGATTCATGGCCGACTCGAGGTTGATCAGCGGCTTTTCGCACAAGCCGGCCATGGACATGAAGCGCCTTTCAGCCAGGTCCTCGGCGAGTGTGCCGCCATCGGCAAAGGCACGAATCCCCAGCGCGTCGCAGTAGGAGGCGAGTACCGGGATGCCTTCACGCACGTGCTCGGCCGCATTGCCGTTCATGACGGCGCCGTCCCGCCACTCCAGCCGCCAGGTGCCCTGGCCCGGGCTGACCACTACCGACTGCCCGCCGAGTCGGGCCATGCCCGTCTGCATGGAGGCCAGTGTGCGCAGCGAGGGGTCAAAGAAGAGCAGGCCGAGGATCTTCCCGACGAGTGCGGTGGGTTCGGGCTTCTCCTGCAGGCGCTGGGCCAGCGCGAGCAGGTCCAGAACCTCCTCACGGGACAATTCGGCGAGGTCGATGAAATGCTTCAGTGGGCCATCCTCCTGAGCGCCGACGCCAGCAGGTCGACGTGCTCCTCGGCGAGCGTAAAAGGCGGCAGCAGCCGCAGCACGTGGGGATCGGCGCTGGTACCGGCCAGGATGTCCTGCTCGAGCAGCCGCGCCTGAATCTCTGCTGCCGGAACTTCCGTGCGCAGGCCCAGCAGGAATCCCTGTCCCTGGCAGGACTTGACGGGCCCGACCACGCAGCGCTCGCGGATCATGGCCGAGACCCGCCTGACGTTGGACAGCAGATCCTCGGTCTGCAGCGTGTCGATCACTGCCTCCACGACGGCGCCGGCCAGCGGTCCCCCGCCAAAAGTGGTGCCCAGTTCACCCATCTTCAGTTCGGCGGCTATCGCAGGTGCCAGCATCAGCGCGCCGACCGGGAAGCCTGCACCGAGGGCCTTGGCCGTAGTGAGCAGGTCAGGGCGCACGCCGTACAGACCGGCCGCGAACGGGTGACCGGTCCGGCCAACGCCACACTGGACCTCATCGAGGATGAGCAGCGCGCCCACTTCATCGCAGCGGCGGCGCAGTGCAGCGAGGTAGTCGGCGCCCAGGTCGTAGGCGCCCGCCACGCCCTGCACGGGTTCGGCGATCACGGCGGCCACGCTGGCATCGATGCCGGCTTCGACGGCTGCCAGGTCGCCTCGCGGCAGGTGGCCAACGTCGAAGGGAGTGCGAGGGAATCCGTACCAGCGGGAAGATCCCCAGGTGACCGCGGCTGCGGCCGCCGAGCGGCCGTGAAAGCCGCCCTCGATGCCCACGATGCGGGCACGGCCGGTCAGCCGACATGCCAGTCGCAGTGCGTTCTCGTTGGCCTCCGCGCCGCTGTTGACGAAAAACACGGTATCGAGGGGCAGCTCGGCGAATTCCACCAGCTTCTGCGCTGCGCGACTGCGAACGTCCATCGGCACGGCATTGCTCTGGAAGGCGACCGCCCGGGCCTGGGTCTCCAGGGCGGCCAGCCACCGGGGATGCCCGTAACCCAGCGCGGCCACGGCATGGCCGCCATACATGTCGAGCACCCGGCGCCCGTGGCGGTCATGGATCCAGACGCCACCGGCGCTGGAGACCTCCAGCGGATACTGGGCGAAGACCCGTGCGAGATGATCGCGGATGGGGATGCTCATTGGCTCAGGTCCAGCCCGCCGCCGGGGCGGTGAGACCTGCGGTTTCGGCGAACCCCAGCAGCCGGTTGAGCCACTGGATGCCGCCTCCGGCCGCACCCTTGACCAGGTTGTCGATGACCGAAGTCACGACCAGGTTGTGCCCATCGCTGGCGACCCCGAGCCTGGCATAGTTGCTGGAGACCACGTCCTTGAGCCGCGGACAGGCCTCCACCACGCTGACGAAGGCGCTACTGGCGTAGAACTCACGCAGCTGGGTACGCAGCGCATCGGCAGCGGCTGGCTTGTGGAGGCGCGCCTGCACGGTGGCGTGGATGCCCCGCGCGAAGGGTCCGGAATGGGGCACGAAGGCAAACTCGCCGGCTACCCCGCTGGCAGCCCTCGCCAGCGCCTCGATTTCCGGCGCGTGCCGATGGGTGAGCGGATTGTAGGCATAGAGGTCCGAGTGCCTTCTGGGATGGTGCGTCCCGTCTGTGGGCTGCCGGCCGGCTCCCGTACTGCCGGTGACGGCGCTCACCCACAGGCGTGGCTCCACGAGTTCCAGCGCCAGCAGCGGCACGCTGGCCAGCAGGATGGCGGTGCTGAAGCAGCCCGGGTGAGCGACGTGCGGTGTATCGGCTTGTTGCCGGTGCTCTGGAACGGCGCAGGTGAAGGACCGCTGCAGGTCGGGGGCACCGTGCGGATGGCCGTAGGTGCTCTGGTACTGGGCAGGATCGGCGAAGCGAAAATCGGCCGACAGGTCCACGACGCTCGCCCGTGTTCCCTTCGCTTCCAGTTGGGCAAGCAGCCTGGCGATGATCCCGGCGGACGCACCGTGCGGGGCG
>JAUMBX010000217.1:0-4411 GCA_032119515.1 Steroidobacteraceae bacterium
ACCGGCTCAACCGGCGCAACATCATCGCCGCCGGCATCTTCCTGTGGACGCTCATGACCGCGGCCTGCGGACTCGCCCGCGGTTACGGTCAGCTGTTCCTGGCCCGCATGGGCGTCGGCTTCGGCGAAGGCGCCCTGTCGCCCGCTGCCTTGTCACTGCTCACCGACTACTTCCCGCGCAGGCAACTGGCGCGGGCCATCAGCGTGTATTCCACGGGCATTGCCATCGGCAGCGGCGTTGCCCTGCTGGTGGGGGGCAGCGTGATCCAGGCAGTGAGCGGCGCGGAATCGATCACCCTGCCATTCTTCGGGGAGTTGCGGCCATGGCAGGCCGCTTTCATCATCGTCTCGCTGCCCGGCATCCCGATCGGCTTGCTGATGCTGACGCTCAGGGAGCCGGCCCGCAAGGGCGTCGCCCAGGGAGCGGGCTGGTCGATGCAACCCACCCTCCTCCACCTGCAGGAACACTGGCGCAGCTATCTCGGCATCGCGCTCGGCATGTCGGTGCTGACCATCATGGCCTACGGCATCATCGGCTGGATCCCGGAACATTTCCGGCGCAGCTATGGCTGGAGCATCGGCCAGCTCAGTCTCTGGTATGGACTGGTGCTGGTCTGTTTTGGCCCCCCGGGTGCCTTTCTCGGTGGCTGGCTCGCGGACCGCTGGCGTGAACGCCACGCGGATGGCTATCTGCGGGCCGCACTGGTCGGCCTCGTCCTGCTGGTACCCGCCTACGCCGTGTTTGCCCTGATGCAGGACCCGTGGCTATCGCTGCTCTGCCTGATCCCGGCCACCGTAGGCGGCGCCATCCCGACCAGCGTGTCCAGCGCGGCGCTCATGCAGCTCGCACCGGCCGACATGAGGGCCCGCATCTCGGCGCTTTATTACTTCGTGATCAGCATCGTGGGCCTAGGCATAGGCCCCACTTCCATCGCGCTGCTCACCGATTACTGGTTCGTGGACGAATCGATGCTGCGCTATTCGATCGCCATGGTGGCGAGCGTGGCGGGACTCGCCGCCACCGCGCTGCTGATCTGGGTCCGGCCACATTTCACCCGGAGCGTCCTCGCCGCCAAGGCGTGGAACGGATAATCTCTACCCACAACATCAATCAGGGGAGTCACTCGCATGAATGCCAGAGCCCGGATGTCCATTGCCCTGTGTGCCCTTGCCTGGCTGGGTCTCAGCGGTTGTGCCAGCCAGGAGGAGCCTGCCCGTCAGGCCGTGACGGACCTGGAAGCCTCCTTCGCCCAGGTCGGGGAAATGAGCACCAAGTACCTGCCGGATGCCCATCAGGCGATGCAGGACGAAATCGATGCCCTGAAGGCGGACATCGCGGCGGGCGAGTTCGACAGCGTGATCAGCAAGGCACCGGGGCTGTCCGCCGGGTTGCGCAAGCTCCAGGCCGACGCGATCGTGGCCCGCGCCGGTTTTCGCGAGGCCATGACCCGGGAGTGGGCGGCCATGAGCGATGCGATCCCCGCCCTGCTCTCTAGCGTGGATCGCGAACTCGGTCGTTATACCGGCAGTGGTCGCGTTCCCCGCGGCATGGATCGGGATGGCTTCAAGGCCATGGTCGCCTCCCTCGACGAGGCCAGGTCCCGATGGACGGAGGCGGTGGAGACCGGCAACGCCGGCGGCTATGAGCAGGCGGTGATGATCGCTCGCGAGGCCCAGGCTGCCCTGCAGGCTGCGGCCAGCGACCTCGGCATCAAGACCGACTGAAAACGAGGGTCCGGGTCATTCGCCCCGAGCAAGCGGGATCTGCTCGAGGGCGTCAATGCACTGCCGGAGGCTGGCGCGAAAACGGCCACGCTCCTCTGCGGGCAGCGCCTCCAGCATCTGCTCGATGACCTCATCGGCGATGGGCCTCGCCCGGCGCACGCAGGCAAGGCCACCCTCGCTGACGTAGCACTGCATCACCCGGGCGTTCTCCGGATGCGGACGGCGCTCGATGATGCCCTGCTGCTCGAGTGCGGCGATCACGCCGCTCATGCTCTGCGCGGTGGTGCCGGAACGGCGGGCCAGTTGGGCGCTGGACAGGCCCGGCTCGTGCAGCAGTTCATGCAGCACCTGGGCCTGCGGGAAGCCGATAGCGATGTCGGCATCGCGCATGCGGGTTTCGATGCGAGCCTTGAGCAGGTGGTAGAGCTCCCTGATCAGGTAGCCCTCGTGCTCGTGCGGCTCCTCGGAGATCTGGACCTTTGGTCGGCGCATGGCGCGATGTTGTCAGGTTCCTTATACGCTATCAAGTTCCTGATATACTTGCGATCGCCTTGACCTGGAGCGACTCGTGAATCTCTCATACCCCCGCCACGGATACCTGCTGCTCGCAGCGACCTTGATCGTGACCGGCTGCGCCGGTGAAACCGAGGGCGAAGGAACCCGTCCGGCGCTCTCCGCCGCAGTGGCCCAACCGGAAGTCCGCGACCTCCCGCAGCGAATCATGGCCTCTGGACCCATCGAACCCTGGCAGGAGGTCATCGTGGGGGCCGAACTGAGCGGCCTCAGGATCTCGCGAGTCCATACAGAGGTCGGCGAAGTAGTCAGGAAGGGCGCCCTGTTGGCCGAGCTCGACGCCGCCACGCTCAGGGCGCAGACCCGGGAAGCCGAGGCGAGCGTGGCCGAGGCGCAGGCCATGCGGGCCGAGGCAGCGGCCAGTGCCGCGCGGGGCGAAGCGCTCACCCAGTCCGGCGCCATCAGCCAGCGCGACCTGGACCAGCTCCGGGCGGCCGCGGGTTCGGCAGATGCCCGGGTGCAGCGCGCTGAGGCCCAGCTGTCGGTCGCACAGGAGCGCCTGTCCTACGCCCGGGTGCTGGCACCCGACGATGGCGTCATCGCCAGTCGCTCGGCGGTACCCGGCACCGTGGTCACCAACGGCATGGAGCTCTATCGGATGGTCCGGCACGGCAGGGTGGAATGGAGAGCCGAGGTACCGGAACGCGATTTCCCGCAACTCGGCATCGGGCAGGCCGCCTCCGTGGAGTCACGGGCCGGCGACCGGGTCGAAGGCCGGGTCCGCGTGATCTCACCGGGCCTCGATCCCGCCACCCGCAGCGGAGTCGCCTATGTCGACCTGCCCGTGGGCAGCCCCCTTCGTGCGGGCATGTACGCCAATGGCTGGATCGAGGTGGGCACCACCGAAGCCATGCTGGTCCCGCTGGCGGCGGTCACCAGCCGCGACGGCTCGCACTACGTGTTCGTGCTGGCAGAGGGCGACCAGGTGCGGGAAACCAAGATTCAGGTGGGTATGACCCTGGATCGCTCCATCGAGGTCACCTCCGGCCTGCCGAAGGACGCGCTGGTGGTGACCAGCGGCGCGGGGTTCCTGCGCGACGGTGACCGGATCACGGTGGTCGAGCGGCAATGATCAACGTATCGGCCGCGTCGATCCGGCGACCCCTGCCGGCCATCCTGGGCTTTGCACTGGCGACCCTCGGTGGCCTGCTGGCCTTTCGTGACATGGGCATCGCCGACTTTCCGGACATCGACATCCCGATCGTCCGGGTACAGGTGGCCTACGCCGGCGCCAGCCCGGGCCAGCTGGAAACCGAGGTCACCCGTAAGGTCGAGGACGCCATCGCCAACCTGCAGGGGATCGACAAGCTGACTTCGACCGTGATGGACGGAGCCTCGACCACCGTCATCGAGTTTGAACTGGAACGCGACATCGACGCCGCGCTCGCCGAGGTGCGCGATGCGATCAGCCGGATCCGCAGCGACCTGCCGCAGGACATCAACGAGCCGAACATCAGCCAGGTCAACATCGCCGGCGGCAACCTGATCACTTACGCGGTGTTCTCCGCCTCCCTCGACGTGGCCGACCTGAGCTGGTTCATCGACGACCAGGTGAACAAGGCCCTGCTCGCAGTGCCGGGCGTGGGCAGCGTTGCCCGGGTGGGCGGCACCGATCGCGAGGTCAGGGTCGACCTCGATCCCATTGCGCTGTCCGCCTGGGGCCTGTCGGCTGGTGAGGTGTCCCGGCAGCTGCGCCGCGTCCAGGCAGAACTGCCGGGCGGGCGGGCCAACTGGTCAGGCGGTGAGCAGTCGGTGAGGCTGCTGGGCACCGTAGAGAGCTTCGAGGACCTCAAGGCCTTCCCGATCGCGCTGCAGGACGGGCGCCGGCTTCGGCTGGACCAACTCGCCGTCGTCACGGATGGCGCTGCCGAGCGCCGGCAACTGGCCCTGCTGGGCAGCGAGGAAGTCGTGGCCTTCTCGGTGCGGCGGGCGAGGGGGGCCACCGAGGTGGAAGTGGCGGAGGGTGTCCGGGAGGCGCTCGACGAGCTCGGGGGAACCTATCCTTCCATCGAGATTCGCCAGGTCTCCTCCATCGTCGAGCGGGTGGAGCAGAACTTCGTCGCCTCGATGCACATGCTGCTGGAGGGCGCTCTGCTGGCCGTGGTGGTGGTGTG
>JAUMBX010000218.1:0-184 GCA_032119515.1 Steroidobacteraceae bacterium
CGGGCATCTGGGTCATCTGCACCTTGCGGGCCGCATAGAGGCCGACGGCGCCACCCGCGACCAGCGCGCCGACGATCCAGGGGATGCCGCCGGCCGTGACCCGCGGACCCAGCACGGTGGCCAGCACCGCGATGGTCATGCCGATGATGCCGAACAGGTTGCCGCGCCGGGCGGTTTCCGGATT
>JAUMBX010000218.1:270-17953 GCA_032119515.1 Steroidobacteraceae bacterium
GGCGAGGCTTTGCGTCATGGTGGCGTCTTCCTTACTTCCGGAACATCGCCAGCATGCGCCGCGTCACCGCGAAGCCGCCGAACATGTTGACTGCGGTGAGCGCGAGCGCCACCACCGCCAGCCAGCGGATCAGTTCATCGGGCCGGCTGCCGTCACCCCCCGGTGGCGCCACCTGGATCAGCGCGCCGACCGCAATGATCGAGGAAATGGCGTTGGTGACGCTCATCAGTGGGGTGTGCAATGAAGGCGTGACGTTCCAGACCACCATGTAACCCACGAAGCAGGCCAGCACGAAGACGGTGAAGTGGGCGAGGAAAGAGGCGGGGGCGTACAGCCCCACCAGGCCGAACAGGATGGCCGCGCCGATGAACAGTCCCGCAAGCGTCTTGCCGGAGGCCGGTTCGCCGGCGCCGTGGCCGTGTCCGGACTTCCTGGCAGGCGTGGCTGCAGCCGCGGGCTTGGGCGCGGGCGCGGGCGGCAGCTTGGGCGGGGGCGCGGGCCAGGTGATCTCGCCCTGGCGGACGACGGTCAGGCCGCGGATGGCGTCGTCCTCGAAGTTGACGTCGATGACGCCATCCTTGGCCTTGCAGAGTTCTTCCGCGAGGCGCAGCAGGTTGGTCGAGTACAGCGTGGAGGCCTGCCGCGAGAGACGGCTGGGCAGGTCGGTATAGCCGATAATCGTGACGCCGTGCCGAACCACGGCCTGGCCGGGCTCGGTCAGCTCACAGTTGCCGCCCTGCTCGGCCGCCATGTCCACGATCACGCTGCCCGGCTTCATGCTGCGGACCATCTCCGCCGTGATCAGTCGCGGCGCCGGCTTGCCCGGAATCAGCGCCGTGGTGATGATGATGTCGGCGTCCCTGGCTTCCCGCGCGTACATCTCGCGCTGGGCCTGCTGGAAACCTTCGCTCATCACCTTGGCGTAGCCACCGCCGCCCGCGCCTTCCTCCTCGTAGTCCACCTTCACGAACTCGCCGCCGAGCGAGGTGACTTGGTCGGCGACTTCCGCCCGCGTGTCGTTGGCGCGGACGATCGCGCCGAGGTTGGCCGCCGTGCCGATGGCGGCAAGCCCCGCCACACCGGCCCCTGCGATGAACACCCTGGCCGGTGGGATCTTGCCGGCGGCCGTGACCTGCCCGTTGAAGAAGCGCCCGAAGGCGTTGGCCGCCTCGATCACGGCGCGGTAGCCGCTGATGCTGGCCGTGGAGGTCAGCGCGTCCATCTTCTGGGCACGCGACAACTGCCTCGGCAGCGTGTCCATGGCGAGCACCGTGAGACCGCGCCCGGCCAGTTGGTCCATCAGCGCAGGATTCTGGGCCGGCCAGATGAAGCTGATCAGCGCCGATCCCTCGCGCAGCAAGCCCACCTCCGCGGCATCTGGCGCACGGACCTTGAACACCAGGTCGGCGCCCGCGTAGAGGCTGGCGGCATCCGGCGCGATGCTCGCCCCGGCAGCACGGTAGGCCTCGTCGTCGAAGTTCGAGGCTTCGCCCGCCCCGGACTCGACGCACACGGCAAATCCGAGCTTGATGAGCTTTTCGACGACCTCAGGAACGGTCGCCACGCGCTTCTCGCCGGCGAAAGTCTCGCGCGGCACCCCGATTGTCATGGCCATGCTGGATTCTCTCCCGGGAACGCCCGACAGGGCAGGATAGGCCCTGCAAAACGCGTTGAAACATAACATAAAAAAGCCGTATTGTTAGCGCCGAAATGAGCACGCTTCACGCTGCCACCGACAAGTCCGAAGACCGCGGCCTGACCCAGCAGGTCCTGCGCATCGATGCGTCCGGCATGCCGGTGGAGTGGATCGACTATCGCGAGGCCGTACGCCTGCACTGCCTTGGCCAGGTCTGCTATGCATTCGGCAGCCCGCTCTACACCCTGCATGGGGGCACCAATGCCAGAAGCGGCCGGCAGACCGTGATCGAGGTGTCCTCCATGCTGGCGACGCTCGGCCAGTCCTCCAATCCCGGCACGCGCCGGCACGACTACGTGCCGCCCCTCAACAACGAGACCCTGTTCAAGCGCGACGCGTGGTTGTGCATGTACTGCGGCGAGCGATTTGCCGCGCCCGCGCTTTCCCGCGACCATATCCGGCCCCTGTCGCAGGGCGGGCGCGACAACTGGAACAACGTGGTCACCGCCTGTCGCCGCTGCAACAACCAGAAGGCCTGGCGCACGCCCGAGCAGGCCGGCATGCAACTGCTGGCTGTGCCCTTCACGCCGACCTACGCGGAGTACATTTTCCTGAAGGGCAGGCGCGTGCTCACCGACCAGATGGAATACCTGCAGGCCCACTTCCCCCGCTCCAGCCCGCTGCGCGACCGCATCCAGCGCTGGATGCAGTGAGCCGGCCGGGCGATGCTGCACCTCGTCGACGCCAGTTACTTCGTCTTCCGTGCCTATTACTCCGTCAATCCCGAGATGACGGACGCCGACGGCCAGCCGGTCAATGCCCTGTATGGTTTTGCGCGCTTCATGGGCGACCTGCTGGAGCGGGCCGGGCCCGAACAGGTGGGCGTAGCTTTTGACCAGAGCCTGGCCACTTCCTTTCGCAATGACATTTATCCGGCCTACAAGGCGAATCGCGAGCCGGCCCCCGAGGAGCTGAAGCGCCAGTTCGCCTGGTGTCGGGAGTTCTGCCGCCTGATGGGAGTGGCCGAGTATGCAGATGGTTACTACGAGGCGGACGACATCATCGGTGCCATCGCTACCCGCATGCGAGCGGCCGGCCACTGCAGCGTGCTGGTCACCCGGGACAAGGACCTGGCACAGCTGGTGCGCCACGGTGATGAGTTCTGGGACTTCGCCGGCGACCGTCGCTACGGCTACGCGGATATCGCCGGGCAGTTCGGTGTCCTTCCCGAGCGCATGCCCGACTATCTGGCGCTGACGGGTGACAGCGTCGACAACATCCCCGGTGTGCCCGGCATCGGTCCCAAGACGGCCTCGGCCTTGCTCGACGCCTACGAGTCACTGGATCACCTCTACGACAACCTGCATGCCCTGTCTGCATTGCCGATCCGCGGCGCCGCTCGTCTGCCCGAGCGGCTGGTCGAGCATCGTGAGGCCGCCTATCTGGCGCGTCGCCTGACGCAGATCGCCTGCGACATGCCCCTCGACTTCCGCGAGTCGGACCTGCAGCGGCGCCGGCCAGACGTGGAGGGACTTGCCGCGCTGTACGAACGTTCGCGCTTCGGACCGATGCTGGCCCGTCAGGCCGAGCGCCTGGCCCAGCGGTTCGGTGAATGAGTCCGTCGCCGGCGAGCCACTGAAGCTTCAGCCGGCCGTCCGTCGCGCCACGCCCAGTGACAGGAACCCCGCGAAGCGGGGCGCGCCCGGCAGGTAGCACTGGCGGAGCCTTTCCACGGCCAGCCCGGCGCCGGCCAGCTCGGCCGGGGCATCACGATCCAGATGGCAGCCGTCACCGATGATCCGCCAGGCTGGGGTCAGTCGCCTCTGCCAGCGGGCCACGGCAGCATCCGGGCTCAGTCCGTGTTCCAGGAACAGGACTTGTCCTCCGGGCTTCAAGACCCGGTGCAGCTCACCGAGGGCACGCCCCAGGTCGGGGATGCTGCACAGGGTGAAGGTGCTCACCACGGTGTCGAAGCATGCGTCCTCGAAGGGCAGCGCCTCAGCTGAAAGAGCCTGGTGGGCCACCGTCATGCCGGCGGCGGCTGCCCGGTGCCTGGCCCTGCCGGTGAGGGCGGGGTTGGTGTCCACGGCGGCGATCGAGCGGCAGGTGGCGGGGTAGTGGCTGCAGTTCAGTCCGGTGCCGATGCCGATTTCAAGCACTTTCCCGGTGGAGGGAGCCAGCGCCTCCTGCCGCAACGGCTCGAGGCGTGGCTGGCGCATCGCCGCCTCCAGGATCCACGGAAAAAGATGGCGCCTGTAGAACCCTCCGTAGCGTGACGGTTCGTTCCTGAATGACATTGACCGTTCTCCCTGACTGGATGCTAACTGCCACTTTGCGGCCGTCAAGCCTTGCCAAGCTTCCCTGCAACCGCGATGCTGCCGCGATGACCGCCATCAAGTTCCGCAACACCGAGCAGCGCTTGTCCAGCGCCATCGCCGAGGCCCGCGCCAGCCTGCAGGGTGAGACAGTCACGCTGCGGCAACTGCTCGCGGCCGTGGGCGAACAGGGGATCCTGGTCGCCTGCGCCCTGATGGCCTCGCCCTTCCTGCTGCCGGTCACCGTGCCGCTCATGAGCTGGATCTTCGGCATCCCGATGCTCCTGATCGGCACGGCCGTGGTGCTGAACCGGCTGCCCTGGATGCCGCCAAAAATCGTGGATCGCGAATTACCCGGCGACACCATCCGGCTGGTGATGGACAAGGTGGTGGGTTGGGCCGAGCGGGTGGAGCACCTCATCAAGCCACGCTGGCTGTCCCTGTCGTCGACCTCGGTGATCAACGTCCTCAACGGACTGCTGATCCTGCATAACGTCGTGCTGCTGATGGCGCCGCTGCCGCTGGTGCCCTTTGCCAACACGCTGCCGGCCATGGCCATCGTGCTGCTGGCGATCGGCATGGCCGAGCGCGACGGGCTGGTGATTGTCCTGGGTTACCTGATGACGCTCATCTCCACGCTTTATATTGGCGCGTTGATGGCACTGGTGATCCTGCTCGGGCTGAACTTCGACACGGCGCTCGAGACGCTGCGCGGCTGGTGGGGTTAGTCCGCCTCTTCCTCGACGAGCAGCGCCGTGCCCTCCGGGGACACCACCATCAGGGCCCGTTCCGGGTCGAGTAGCCGCGGCAGGCGCCTGTCGGCGCCGATACCGCGCGCTTCCAGCGTATCCCTGACCCTGTCGAGACCCGCGGCGCTGAAGCGCAGCAGCGGGCCGTCCAGCTGGCGGGTCTGCCAGAGTGCGAGGTTGAGGCTATCGCTGGTCAGTCCACGCCGCGGGCAGGGCGAGTCCGATTCCTCCACGGCCACGAACCCGAGCCCCTCCCAGAAGGCCTGGGCGACGTCGAGATCCCTGACCGGCAGCACGTACTCCTCGAACCAGCCGAGTGCAGAGACTTCACCGGCGGCGCGATCAGTCGGTGAGAAGGTCCGGGCCTCCAGCCAGGCGATCATCTGTCCGTCCGGGTCCTCGAAGCCTGCCTCGTTGAAGCGGTCGTCGCCGACCTTGCGGAAGGCCAGCTCCACGCCGCGCGCCTCCAGTTCGTCGAGCCGCGCCAGCAGCTCCGGCTGCACGAAGGTCAACGACGGGGAGGCGAACTCGAAGGCATGCAGGCCCAGGGCGAGGCGACCGTCGCTCACCGCGGCATAGGGATGCGACCAGGTCTCGCCGACACTCGCCTCGGTAAAACCCAGGCGCCGGTAGAAATCCAGCGACGCCAGCACATCGGGAGCGTGCAGGCTGATTTCCAGGAAGCGCGCGGTCATGGCTTAATATTAACCGGCTGGCTGTGCGAACATGAGCCCATGACACCCGCCATTTTGCTCGCGCTCGTGATGGCCCAGCCGGCGGACGACTGGCGTCAGCCGGACCCGCAGAACCTCTTGTACGTGGAACTGCCGACCGGCCGGGTCGTCATCGAGCTCGCCCCGCGGTTTGCCCCCGCGCATGTGGGCAACCTGCAGAAGCTCGCCCGCGAGGGCTACTTCGATGGCACCCGCCTCTATCGCTCGCAGGACAACTACGTCGTGCAGTGGGGCGGCAACGGCAAGCCGGCGCAGACTGCCGCGGCGGCGCTGCCGGCGGAGTTCGAGATCAGGGCCGGGGCGGAGCTGCCGTTCACCCGCCTGCCCGACGGCGACGTCTATGCTCCCGAAGTCGGGTTCGTGGACGGCTTTCCGGCTGCACGGGATCCTGCAGCAGGCGTGGCCTGGCTGGCCCACTGCTACGGCATGGTCGGCATCTCCCGCGACAACGATCCTGACACCGGCAGCGGCGCGGACCTGTACGTGGTGACGGGCCACGCGCCGCGGCATCTCGATCGCAACATCACCCTGGTGGGGCGGGTCCTATCCGGGATGCCCCTGCTCTCGGCGCTGCCTCGCGGCACGGGACCGCTCGGTTTTTACGAGGACGAAGCCCAGCACACGCCGATCCTCGCCACGCGGCTCGCAGCCGATCTGCCCGCCTCGGCGCGGACCGGGCTCGAACTGTTGCGCACCGACACGGCTGCCTTCGAGTCGCACCTCGAGGCGCGGCGTAACCGGCGCGAACCGTGGTTCCATCGCCCCGCCGGCAAGGTCGGCCTCTGTAACGTGCCCCTGCCGGTACGTCCCGTCAGCTGACCGAAGGGCGTCGTTCCAGCATCAGCCAGACCCAGGCGATGGCGGCAATGGCCAGCGTGAACAGGTAGAGCGGTATCGGCGTATCGATGGGCAGCATGGCGAGGCTCTGGACAGAGACCGCCCCCACCAGTTGTTGCCCGAAGCCCAAGAGGCTCGATGCCACCCCGGGCGTGCGCGGTGCGAGCGCCACGGCGCTCGCGGTGATGTTGGGCAGGATCAGGCCCTGACCGAAGCCGAGTACGCCCATGGGCAGGAACAGTGCCGCCGGCGTCCACCAGCCCGCCAGCACCAGCCCGGCGCCTGCCGCGGCCGAGACCAGCTGGATGCTCACGCCGATCCGGATCAGGCGCTCCAGGCCCAGCTTCACGGCATAGCGTGTGGTCAGCCAGTTGCCCAGGAAATACCCGCCCGCAACGGCCAGGTACCAGGCTCCGTAAGTCGATGCGGGATGGCCCATCTGCGCCATCACGTAGGGCGCGACGGAGATGAAGCCCAGGAACAGCGCGTAGATGCAGGAGGCCTGGGCGGCGAAGTCGACGAACTTGCGCTGCCTGAGCAGCTGCCCGGCAGAGGCGAGGAGGCTGGTGCCTGCATCGCGATCGGCCGGGTTGCGGGTCTCGGGCAGCAGCCGCCAGGCGAAGGCCAGGGTTAGCAAGCTTACGCCCAGCAGGGCGGCGAACAGGGAATGCCAGCCGAAGGCCTCGGTCAGGACCCCTCCCACCAGGGGCGCGGTGGTCGGTCCGATGACCATGATCATGGTCAGGTAGGCCAGCATCCTCGCCATCCGCTCCCGGCCGTAGACGTCGGCCAGCACCGCGCGCGCGACCACCACCCCTGCCGAGGAACCGAGCGCCTGGACCACCCGACCGGCGAGCAGCACCTCGAGGCTCGGGGACAGCAGGCAGAGCAGGTTGCCCAGCGCGAACACCAGCTGTCCCGCCATCAACACGGGCCGGCGGCCGATCCGGTCGGAGAGCGGCCCGAAGGCCAGGACGCCCACCGCGAACGCCGCCAGAGCCAGGCTCAGCGTGGCGTTGATTTCGGACAGCGAGGCGCCGAAGTGGGCCTGGATGGCCGGCAAGGCCGGCACGTACAGGTTCATCGTGACGGGACCAGCCGCCGTGACGGCAGCCAGCAGCAGGATCAGCAGTCGGTCGGAGGGCAGTTCGCGGGCGGTCACTGCACTCCGCCGACGCACACGTACTTCAGCTCCGTGAAATCGAGGAGCCCGTACTTCGAGCCCTCGCGGCCGATGCCCGACTCCTTGATGCCGCCGAATGGCGCCACTTCGGTAGAGATCAGTCCCGTGTTGACCCCGACCATGCCGTACTCCAGCCCTTCCGAGACCCGCCAGGAGCGTGCCAGGTCGCGGGTATAGAAGTAAGCGGCCAGCCCGAACTCGGTGTCGTTGGCCATGGCGATGGCCTCGGCCTCCGTCTCGAAACGGAACAGCGGCGCTACCGGCCCGAAGGTCTCCTCGCGCGCCACCTGCATGGCCGGGGTGACGTCAGCGAGAACAGTCGGCTCGTAAAAGGTGCCACCCAGTGCGTGACGCTTGCCGCCCACCATCACCCGGGCACCGCCGGCGAGCGCGTTGGCCACGTGCGACTCCACCTTGGCCAGGGCTGCCGCATCGATCAGGGGACCTTGCTCGGCACCGGGCGAGCGACCCTCCCCGACCTTGAGCTTGCCCACGGTTTCGGCCAGCCGCGCGGCGAAGACCTCGTAGATGCCGGACTGGACCAGGAAACGGTTCGCACACACGCAGGTCTGGCCGGTGTTGCGGTACTTGCTGATCATCGCGCCTGCCACCGCGGCGTCGAGGTCGGCGTCGTCGAAGACGATGAAGGGGGCGTTGCCGCCGAGTTCGAGATGCACCTTCTTCATGGTGCCCGAGCACTGCCGCATCAGCAGCTTGCCGACCTCCGTCGAGCCGGTGAACGAAAGCTTGCGAACCCGCGGGTCGGAGGTGAGCACCCCGCCCACCACCTCGGGCTGGCCGGTGACCACGTTGAAGACGCCAGCGGGCAGCCCCGCGCGGTCGGCCAGCTCGGCCAGGGCCAGGGCGGTGAACGGGGTCTGCTCGGCAGGCTTGCAGACCACGGTGCAGCCGGCGGCGATGGCCGGCGCCACCTTGCGGGTGATCATGGCGGCCGGAAAGTTCCAGGGCGTGATGGCTGCGACCACGCCGATGGGCTGGCGCAGCACCAGCAGGCGCTTGTCCGGCTGATGGCCCGGGATGATGTCGCCATAGACCCGCTTGGCTTCCTCGGCGAACCATTCGATGAAGGCAGCCGCATAGGCCACCTCGCCACGTGCCTCGGCCAGGGGCTTGCCCTGCTCGAGGGTCATCATGAGGGCCAGGTCCTCGGCATGCTGGAGCATCAACTCGAACCAGCGACGTAGCGTCTGGGCCCGATCCTTGGCAGTCCTGGCCGCCCACGACGGGAAGGCCGCGGCGGCGGCAGCCACCGCAGCCGCGCTGTCATCGCTATCGAGGTTTGGCACCCTGCCCAGCGTGCTGCCGTCGGCGGGGTTGCAGACATCGAAACCCCGCTCAGGGTTGCCCGTCCAGCTGCCGCCTACGTAGCACTGCTGGCGGAACAGTCCAGGGTCGGTAAGTTTCATGTGCTGGCTCCGGTCTTTCTGCCCATGTGGCGCCCGAGGAAGACCAGGCTTCGCGCCATGGCCAGCCGGGCACAGCCTGCGTGATAGTCGCGACGGTCGGTGCAGTTGAAGCCGTGACCCGTCGGGTAGTGGTGGATTTCGGCCTCGGGCAGCGCGGCCCGCACTTCCTCGATGCGCTCGAGGGGGATGGCGGCGTCCTCGTCCCCGAAATGGAACTGCATGGGGCATTTGGGCCGCAGGTCCAGGTGCTGGTGGATGCGGGCCCCGTAGTAGGACACGGCCGCGACCAGTGGCAGGGTGCTGGCGGCGATCCAGGCGACCGTGCCGCCCCAGCAGTAGCCGATCGCGGCCACTTCGTGCGAGCCGCTCACGTGGGTGCCAGCCGCCGCGACGTCCTCGATCAACTCCTGGCGGTGAATGAGACCCATCAGCTCGCGGCCACGGTCGACCTCCGCATAGTCGAGGACGATGCCTTGCTCCACGCGATCGAACAGCGCTGGCACGACGCAGTGGTAGCCGGCGGCCGCGTAGCGATCGGCCATGTCCCGCATGTGTGCGGTGACCCCGAACACTTCCTGCAGGATGACCAACCCGCCTTTCGGGGTGCCCACCGGCAGCGACTCGTACGCATCGAGCAGGTGGTCGTCGGCAGCGGTCAGCTGGATGAGGCCCATGACCGCTATTCTGCTACATCTCGCCGGCGCGGATGACTCCCTGGTCGATGGCACCGAACAAGCTGCTCCCGGCGGCGTCGCGCATGCGGATGCGCACCCGGTCGCCAAAGGACAGGAAAGGGGTGCGGGGTGCGCCCTCGGCGAGCGTCTCCAGCATGCGCACCTCGGCCAGGCAACAGGAGCCCAGCGAGCGGTCGTAGTTCGAAACCGTCCCCGAGCCGACGATGGTGCCCGCCCCGAGCCGGCGCGTCCTGGCCACGTGGGCGATCAGCTGGCCGAAGTCGAAGGTCATGTCGACACCGGCGTTCGGGTGGCCCAGCCGCCGGCCGTTGACCTCGACCTCGAGGGGCAGGTGAACGCGACCACCGTCCCAGGCCTCGCCCAGTTCGTCCGGAGTGATGGCCACCGGCGAGAAGGCGGTGGCGGGTTTCGACTGGTAGAAGCCGAAGCCCTTGGCCAGCTCGCCCGGGATGAGGTTCCTGAGCGACCAGTCGTTGACCAGCATCAGGAGCCGGATGTGGCCACGGGCTGCAGTGGTGTCCGTGCCCATGGGCACGTCGTCGGTGACCACCGCCACTTCTGCCTCCAGGTCGATGCCCCAGGCCTCGTCGGCAAAGGCCGCGTCCTCGGTGGCGCCCAGCAGGTCGTCGGATCCGCCCTGGTATACCAGTGGATCCGTCCAGAACGAGGCGGGCATTTCCGCGCCTCTTGCCTTGCGCACCAACTCCACGTGGTTCACGTAGGCGCTGCCGTCGACCCAGTGGAAGGCCCGCGGCAGCGGTGCCATCGCGTGCCGCGGGTCGAAGGGGATCTCGCCCGGCACGTGGCCGGCCTCCAGCTGCCGAGCCTGGCCGCGCAGTTCGGCCTCTGCCAGGGCCCAATCGTCCAGGGCTTTTTGCAGGGTCGGCCAGGCCGGGGCTGCCGCCACTGCGCGTGCCAGGTCCCGGCTGACCACGTGCAATGCGCCGTCGCGACTGCCGTCCCTGAGCGTGGCGAGCTTCACTTCCCGGCCCCTTTCCAGCTGTCCACGTAGCCGGTCCATTCCACTGCGCCGGCATCGCTGCCGGGATCGAGCGCGTCACGCGTGTCGATCATGACCGCGTACTCGTCCGTGCCGGCCTTGGGCTGCTCGAACATGCGGGTCAGCGCTTTTGGGTGCGGGCCATGGGTGAAGCCCGAGGGATGGAAGGTGAGCATGCCGGGATGGATGTTGTCACGACTGAAGAAGTCGCCCGCGTGATAGAAGATGACTTCCTCGTAATCGTCGTTGTTGTGGAAGAACGGTACCTTCAGTGCGCCGGGGTCCGACTCGAAGGGGCGCGGCGCGAAGGTGCACACCACGAAGCGTCCCGCCACGAAGGTGGTGTGCGCCGACGGCGGCAGGTGATAGCGATGGCTCATCAGCGGCCGCAGGTCGCGGACGTTGATCCGGCAGGCTGACAGGTCGCCGTGCCAGCCGATGGCATCCAGCGGGTTGAACGGGAAGGTCGCCGTCGAGACCTCGTTGCGTCGCTTGATCTGTACCTGCCAGGGCCGCTCGTCCTGCTGGGCCAGGAAGGCCTCGTCGATACGTGGTACGTCCAGCATGGCGGGGTCGAAGATCGCGTGGCCGCCGACCAGTCCCTTGTCGGGCAGTGCATAAGCGGCGTTGGTGGCCTCGATCAGCAGCAGTTCTGCCTCGCCGACGCAATCGAGTCGCCACAGCGTGCCACGCGGCAGGACGATGTAGTCTCCGGCCTCGAAGTGCAGGTGGCCGAAATCGCAGTACAGTTCTCCCTCGCCGCGGTGCACGAACAGCAGTTCGTCGCCATCGGCATTGCGAGCCAGCGCCGGCATGGTTCCCGCCGTGCGCCAGTAGCGCAGCCGGCAGTGGGCATTGTGGAGGATTTCCGCGGCCATCCACGGCGAGCCCTGCAGCGCTGCATGACGGGTGAGATCAAAGGCGCGCGGGCGCAGTGGGCCCTCGAAGTTGCTCCAGCCGGTGGGCGGGTGGCGGTGATGGAAAAAAGCCGCCGGGCCGAAGAAACCTTCCTTGCTCATCTCACGCTCATAGGTACCGGGCGGCAGGTCGCAGTGCGCCTGCCGGGAGGCCGTGCCCTCGACCCTGGGATAGGTGATCTGGCGCTTCATTCGGTCAATTTAGTTACAAATGAAACTATTGGCAAGGCCCCATCCCTTGCCTAGGCTCCCGCTCGTGCGCGAAGCCGATCCCCACCTGCTCAGCTCGCTGGAGCGTCACCTCAGTGCCGAGGTACCGGGCTTCAGTGGCCCCATGCGCGTGGAACGCCTGCCGGGCGGGCAGTCGAATCCCACCTATGTCGTCCACACCCCTGGCCGGCGCTACGTGCTGCGCAGCAAGCCGACGGGGCAGCTGCTGGGTTCCGCGCATGCAGTGGACCGGGAGTACCGGGTCCTCGCGGCCGTCCACGGCCAGCCGGGCGTCCCGGTGGCCCGACCGCTGCTGCTATGTACCGATGATTCGGTGTTTGGCAGCTGGTTCTACCTGATGGAGCACGTCGAGGGGCGCATCTTCTGGGATGCCGCCTTGCCGGAGGTGGCCAGCGCCGACCGGCCCCGTTATTTCGAGGCCCTGATCGATGCGCTGGCTGCCCTGCACCGGCTGGACCCGGCAGCCATCGGTCTGGGCGATTTCGGGCGCACCGGGGCCTATGTGGAGCGGCAGGTCCGCCGCTGGAGCAGCCAGTACCAGGAGGACGAGGCAGCCGGCAGGGTCGAGGCCCTGGATCGCATGGTGGAGTGGCTGCCTGCCCACCTGCCGGCCGATGACCAGACCAGCCTGGTCCACGGCGACTATCGCATCGACAACGTGATCTTCCACCCCAGTGCGCCGCGCATCCTCGCCGTGCTGGATTGGGAGCTGTCCACACTCGGCCACCCGCTGGCCGACCTCGCCTATCACCTGCTGATGTATCGCATGCCCACCCTGGCCGTGACCGGACTGCTGGGCAAGGACCTGGTGGCCCTGAACATTCCTGACGAGGCGACCCACGTCGCGCGCTACTGCCGGCAGGTCGGGCGGGACGCAGTCCCGGACCTCGAGTTCTACGTGGCCTTCAACCTGTTCCGCCTGGCCGCGATCCTGCACGGCATCCGCGGGCGCGCAGTCCGTGGCACCGCGGCCAGCGCCAAGGCCGATCGCTACGCAGCCATGGTCGAGCCCGTAGCCCAGCTGGCCTGGGACTGCGCCCGCAGGATCTCGGCTTGAGCCGCTCGGCCAGGCTCACCGCGCGTGCGCTGGTCGGCACCTGGCGGCTGGCCAGCTGGCAAGTGACCTATCCGGACGGACGCATCACCCGACCCTTCGGTACCCGTCCCCAGGGTCGCCTGCTGTACACACCCGACGGCGGAATGTCCGCCACGGTGACGGCGCGTGGTCGTCAGCCGCTCGCTCACGCCAATCCGCGCCTGGCCAGTGCGGAGCAGCGCGCCGGGCTATTCGATTCCAGCTTCGCCTACGCCGGGCGCTATCGCATCGTCGGTGACCGGGTCAGGCATGACCTCGCCGTGGCCCAGAACCCCGCACTGCTCGGCACCCCACAGCTGCGCGAGGCACGCCTCTCCGGCAGCCGCCTGGAGTTGTCAGCCAGCGAGCCCCTGCCCGGTGGTGGGCACCGACGGCACGTCCTGACCTGGGCCCGGCTGCGCTAGAATCCACGCTCCACCCTAGCGGTTCCACCCAACATCATGCCACTCGACGTCGGGGTCTCGGCCCGCTTTGGGCGCGATGCGCGGACGATCCTGCGGCTGGGCGGCCCGCTGCTGGTCAACAACCTGGTGCTGGCCGGCATGGGCGTGGCCAACACCATGGCTGCCGGGCGACTCGGCCCGGAGCCGCTGGCGGGCGTGGCGGTGGGCGTCGCCTACTACCAGATTTTTTTCCTGGCCGGACTTGGCGTGTTGCTCTCCATGCCGGCCCTGGTGGCCCATTCCTACGGCGCACGCCGGGACAGCGAGGTGGGTCACCGCTTCCGCCAGGGCTTGTGGCTCTCGCAGCTGCTGGCGCTGCCGCTGCTGGGTGCGCTGCTGCTGGTGGCGCCGGCCCTGGCCTGGTTCGGCACGGACCCGAAGACCGTGCCGCACGCGCTTGACTACGTGTACACGCTCTGCTTCGGGCTGCCGGCCATGCTGGCCTTCCTGGTCCATCGCTACACCACCGAGGGCATCGGTTGGACCCGGCCCATCATGTGGGTGGCCGGCCTCGGCCTGCTGGTCAACGTGGTTGGCAACTGGGTATTCACCCTGGGCAACCTCGGCGTTTCGAGCATGGGGGCGATGGGCTGCGGGCTGGCGACGGTGCTGGCCCAGTGGACCATGCTCGTCTCCCTGCACCTCTACCAGCGCCGTCACCCGATCTACGCGCCACTGCAGCTGTTTCGGCGCGAGGGACCCAGCCTGCCCGCCTTGCGCGAGATCCTCGCGCTCGGCTTGCCGGTGGGTGGCAGCGTGGTATCCGAGGGAGCCCTGTTTGCGGTGGCGGCCCTGATGGTCAGCAAGCTGGGGTCGGAGCTGGTGGCGGCCCACCAGGTGGCCCTGACCTGGGCCTCGCTGATGTTCATGGTGCCGCTCGCCCTGCATTCGGCCACCACGGTGCACGTCGGCCATCGACTGGGCGCCGATGACCTGCCGGGCGGGCGCTTTGCCGGCTGGTCGGGTGTCGGCCTTTGCGCAGCCTTCATGCTGCTGGCGGCATTCATCACCCTTCTCGGTCGCAGCATGATTCCCTTGCTGTTTACGCCCGACGCCCAGGTGGCCGGACTGGCTTCGGGGTTGCTGCTGTATGCCGCGCTCTTTCATCTCCCGGATGGCATCCAGGTGGGCGCCGCGGGCGCGCTGCGGGGCTACAAGGATGCGCGCGTACCCATGCTGCTCAACTTCACGGCCTACTGGCTGGTGGGCTTTCCCGTGGCCTGGTGGGCCGGCATCCACCGGCAATGGGGCGTGGATGGCGTCTGGGCAGGCCTGATCATCGGCCTGTTCACCTGTGCCGTGTTGCTCTCGCTGCGCTACCAAGCGGTATCCCGCCGGCATCGGCGGGAAGCAGTCGTTGCATGAGTCGCTATCTGGCGGCCTGGACCCTGGTGGTGCTCGGTGTGCTGGGCGGATGCGCCTCGCAACCGGTCGTCGATGTCCCAGTCCGGGGCGCCTGAATGATGAGAGCAAGAGCTCCACCGTCAGGCAGGCCTCGACAGCGCATCGCCTTGACCATCTCGCCGGCGGACGGCGATACTCCGGACATGCCGACGACCCGAACCCCCTCCGCGGCCGCGCCGGGAGCGGGCCGCGTCTGCCTGCTCCCCGCTGCTGTGCACCCGAGGAGCATATGAAGCCGCCTTTCGACATCGCCGCCGACCTCGACACGCCGGTGTCGGCGTACCTCAAGCTCGCTCCCTTCAAGCCGCGCTTCCTGCTCGAGAGCGTGGACGGCGGTGAGCGCCTGGGCCGCTATTCGTTCATCGGTTTCGGCGACTGTTCTGAATTCCGCCTCGACAGCCGGGGCCTGCAGGTCGACGGCCAGCCCCTGCCGCATCCTGCAGGCGCCCGTGACCTGCTGGACGCCCTGAGGTCGGCCCTGCGTCGCGCGCCCGTCCCGCAGCCGCTGGTACCCGGCGTGCCCCTGCCGGGTGGCTTGGTCGGCGCCTCCGCCTACGACCTGGTGCGCCAGCTCGAACGCCTGCCGGATGGCACCCGTGCCGATTTTCCGGTTCCCGATGCCTGCTACCTGGCACCACGCTCGATGCTGGTCTTCGACCACGTCACCCGCAGCATGGCCCTGCTGCATGCCGGTTCGGCCACCGAGCGCCAGCTCCTGCGCGCCGAGGTGATCCGGGCGCTGCGTGGGCCCCTGCCGCCGGCCCGTTCCCGCATCCGGATCGGATCCGCGGTGCCCAGCATGACCCGCGGGGAATTCCTGGACGGTGTGGCCCGGACCCAGGAGCACATTGCGGCGGGCGACGTGTACCAGCTGGTGCTCTCGGTTCGCTTCATGGGTGAAGGCGAGCTGGACCCCTTCGAGACCTACCGGGCGCTGCGCCTGATCAATCCATCGCCCTACATGTATTTCCTGGACCTGGGTGATTTCACCGTGGTCGGCTCCTCGCCCGAGGCCCTGGTCAAGCTGAAGGACGGCAAGGCCCAGCTGCGGCCGATCGCCGGCACCCGCCCGCGGGCGGCGGACCTGGCCACCGACCAGGCCCGTGAGCAGGAGTTGCTGGCCGACCCGAAGGAAAACGCCGAGCACGTGATGCTGGTCGATCTCGCCCGCAACGATCTCGGCAGGGTGGCTCGTGCCGGTTCCGTGCGCGTCGATCCCTATCGGGTCATCGAGCGTTACAGTCACGTGATGCACATCGTCAGCGGCGTGGAAGGCGAGCTGGCTCCCGAGCGGGACATGTTCGACCTGTTTGCTGCCGCGTTTCCGGCCGGCACGCTGGTCGGGGCGCCCAAGGTCCGCGCCATGGAGATCATCGATTCACTCGAGCCGGTCAGGCGTGGATTCTACGGTGGCACCGTGGGTTATTTCGGCCACGGCGGCGACATGAACCATGCCATTGCCATCCGCACCCTGGTCTTTTCAGGTAATCGCTACGTGTACCAGGCCGGGGCTGGCATCGTCGCCGACAGCCGGCCGGAGGCCGAGTACGAGGAGGTGCTGGCCAAGAGTGCGGTGCTGGCGCGGGCGCTGCAGATGACCGAGGAGGGACTGTGAAGCCCCGTCTCCTGCTCATCGACAACTATGACTCCTTCACCTACAACCTGGTGCAGGCCTTCCTCGTGCTGGGCGCCGAGGTCGACGTGCGCCGCAACGACGAGGTCACCGTCGAAGAAGCCCTCGGATTGCCGGCCACCCACCTGTGCATCTCGCCGGGCCCGGGTGCGCCCCGCGAAGCAGGCGTCTCCATGGCGATGATTGCAGCCTTTGCCGGGCGCATGCCGGTGCTCGGCGTGTGTCTCGGACATCAGTCCATCGTGGAGGCCTTCGGTGGGCAGGTGGTCCGTGCGGATCGCATGATGCACGGCAAGACCTCGAGCGTTCACCATGCTGGCCGGGGCCTGTTCAAGGGCTTGTCCAACTCGGTGGTGGTAGGTCGCTATCACTCGCTGATTGCCCGCCGAGATTCGCTGCCTCCCTGCCTCGAGGTGACCGCCTGGACGGACGAGGCCGAGGTGATGGGAGTGCGTCACCGGGAGTTGCCGGTCGAGGGCGTGCAGTTCCATCCCGAGAGCATCCTGACCGTGGAGGGGCCGGCCCTGCTGGCCAATTTTCTGGAGGGACCTGCGTGATGCAGGCTTCGCTGAAGGACATCCTGGATGGGTTGCTCGAGGGCAACAGCCTCACCGAAGAGCAGGCCTGTGAACTCATGCTGGCCTTCACCGACCCCGAGATGAAGCCGGCCATGGCCGGCGCGCTGCTCGCGGCGTTGCGAGCCAAAGGTCCCACGCCCGCAGAGGTGCGGGGCTTCGCCCGCGGCATGCGCTCGTTGGCCCGTCAGCCGGTGCTGCCCGCTGGCCTGCCGGTGGCAGACCTGGTCGGCACGGGTGGGGACGCCTCGCACAGCTACAACCTGTCCACGGGTGCCGCCCTGCTGGCCGCAGCCGCTGGCGTGCCCATCGCCAAGCACGGCAACCGTTCGGTGTCCTCGAATTCCGGCAGTGCCGACGTCCTGGAACGCCTTGGGCTGCCACTTCCCCTCGACGAGCAGCAGGCGGGTCGATGCCTCGAAGCCACCGGCTTCACCTTCCTGTTCGCGCCCCACTACCACCCCGCGATGAAGGCCATCGCGCCGGTCCGCGCCGCCATGGGCGTGCGCACCATCTTCAACCTGCTGGGCCCCCTGACCAATCCCGCTGGAGCCCGCTTCGGCGTGGTCGGGGCCTGGAGCATGCCCATCGCGAGGCTCATGGCCGAGACGCTCTCGGGCATGGACATCGAGAGGATGCTGGTGCTGCATGGCGACAACGGCTGGGACGAACCGACGCCGGTGGCACCCTTCACCCTGCTGACCGTCACGCCGGGCAACGTGGCCGAGTCACGCCGCAGTGCGGAGGACTATGGGCTGCCGGCCTGCACCGAGGCAGACCTGCGCGGCGGTGATCCGGCGCATAACGC
>JAUMBX010000219.1:0-1518 GCA_032119515.1 Steroidobacteraceae bacterium
GGTGGTCCTGCGCGGCGACGTGGCAGGCCGGAAGTTCAGCTGCTGCTACCTCCATGGGCAGGAGTTGCTGGCCCTGGACGCGATCAACCAGCCAGGCGAGTTCATGGCGGCCAAGCGGCTGATCGGTGAACGGAGCCGCTTCGACCCCGACCGGCTGGCCGACCCCGCGATCCCTCTCAAGGAGGCGGTCCTCACCCCCTGACCTGCCAGGAATTGGCCGCATTACGGCCAGGGACTGGCATTTTATTGCGCTGCAAAATAGAATATTCCGATGGACGCCAGCAAAGACCAGGCGCTGGAGCGCGTCGACCACGAATTCCGCAAGCTGCTCGGGTCGCTGAGCGGCGGGCTCGCGCCCCAGGACTACGCGGCGGCCGCGACCGACTGGTGGTTGCACTTCATGAGCGCACCCGGCAAGCAAGCCGAATTGCAACAGGCCGCTTTCAAGTCGATGCTCGACCTGTGGGATTTCTCGGCGCGGGCCGCCCAGGGGCAGGCCCTGTCACCCACCCCGGAGGGCGAAAAGGAATCCCGCTTCACGGGATCGGCCTGGGAACTGTTTCCGTTCAACGTCTACGCCCGCGCGCACCGGCTGGGCTCGGGCCTCATGCAGCAGGCCGTGACCGGGGTGGAGGGCGTGCAGCCTCGCAGCCAGCAGCTGATGGAATTCGTGGCCCAGCAGGCGGCCGATGCGTCTTCACCGGCCAACTTCCCGGGCACCAACCCGGAGGTCATCCAGAAAACGGTCGAGGAAAAGGGCGCCAACCTGGCCCGCGGCTGGCAGCATTTCCTCGAGGACCTCGAGCGCACCCAGAACGGTGGCGAGACGCCGGGGACCGAGAATTTCCGGGTCGGTGAGCAGCTTGCCATCACGCCGGGCAAGGTGGTCTATCGCAACGAACTCATCGAGCTGATCCAGTACTCACCCGCCACCGACACCGTACAGGCCGAGCCGGTACTGATCGTGCCGGCCTGGATCATGAAGTACTACATCCTGGACCTGTCACCGCGCAACAGCATGGTGAAGTGGCTGGTCGAGTCCGGGCACACGGTGTTCATGATTTCCTGGAAGAACCCCTCCGCTGCCGACCGTCATCTCGGCATGGACGATTACCTGTCCAAGGGTGTCGATGCGGCACTCGACGCCGTCACGGACATCGTGCCGAGTCGCGAGGTGCACGCCGTCGGCTACTGCATCGGTGGCACCCTGTTGTCCATCGCTGCCGCTGCACTCGCCCGCCAGGGGGACACCCGGATCAAGGACGTCACCCTGCTGGCAGCCCAGACCGACTTCAGCGAGCCGGGCGAGCTGTCCTTGTTCATCAGCCCCTCGCAGCTGGCCATGCTCGAGGCCCTGATGCTCAAGGAAGGCGTACTGGAGTCGTCCAAGATGGGCGGGGCATTCACCCTGCTGCGAGCCCATGACCTGCTGTGGCAACCGGCCGTGAATGCCTATCTCAAGGGCGAGCGGGCCGGCATGATCGACCTGATGGCCTGGAACGCCGACGGCACCCGCAT